>JALOSO010000131.1 GCA_025458385.1 Paracoccaceae bacterium
ACCGCCACAGGCGGCTTTGTGCTGCGCACCACCCTGCCTATGGCCTGAGGCCGATCACATCATGCCAGCCGCGCGATTCAGCCCCTTGCCGATTTCCAGCTGCTGCGCGGCCAGCACCACCTCGACCCGGTTCCGCACATTCAGCTTTTGCATCAGGATGGTCATGTAATGCTTGACGGTCTTTTCACCGATTTCCAGGGTCGTGGCGATCTCGCGGTTCGTTGAGCCACGCAATAGCAGCCGCAACACCTGCTCTTCACGCAAGCTCAGCCGCATCGCCTCGATCGCCGATTTGCGCAACGACGCCGTGCGCAGCCCGGCGACCACCTTTGCCGCATAGCTGGCCGTGATATAGGTATCGCCCGCATGCACGGTGCGCACGGCATCAATCAGCTCTTCCCCCGTGCTGCCTTTCAGCACATAGCCCCCGGCACCCGCCTCAAGCGCCGAAATCGCATCGTCAATCCCGGTAGCTGCCGTAAAGGTCAGGATGCGTGTGCCAAACCGCCCGACGGTGATATCGGCAATCATTTCAAGCACTTTTCCGGGCATGTTCAGGTCTACCACCAGCACGTCGGGGCGGTATTTGGCCACGATATCGGTCGCATCGCGGGCACAATGGCCCACGGCGACAACCAGAAAATCAGGGTGGGTCGAGAACAGGGCCGCAAGGCCCGACAAAAGGATCGGATGGTCATCAACAAATGCAATCGAAATCGGCTTCATTCTAATCTCCCGGCTATCGAAACACTTCACCTGATAATCGGTTACTGCACCCTAAAACCCTTGGGCCGTTCCCTACAATAGCACAAGCGGTGTTTTACGACATGGTAAAAGCGCGTGAATTGATGCCGCAGCACGTTGTCGCACAGGCTGTTCCACCGGCTGGGCAATCGTGGGCAAGCCGCGGCGAGATGTTCTTAAATGCGACAGAGAAACACAATATATGGTTCTCGCGACGTCATGAAATCAATATGCGGCAGGCCTCCGCCAACAATCGGATATGCCTGTTTTGACGCGCAGACATGACCTGTCTATTTAGACATGTCGAAAAGAAACTTGTCGCGCGCCAAGTCATTCAATCCTGAGGCGAGCGATCGCAACGCTAAAGCTGATCAAGCCCTAAAATACATCTTCAGGTTGAATTCTGGAATTGTGTGGATCAGGCCTTTGTACGAAGTGTCGCAGCCAAGGCGGGGGTGCTCCGCCTGCATTGTTCCAGCGCAAGAAACAAATCGTGGTCAATCCGAAGGGATAGGACAACAGGGTTGCCCGTTTGTCGGGGGGCGCAACCTGTCGTGGCGAACCGTTGATTCGCCGGCGCGGCAAGGGTTTCAGACGGGGTTGCAACACGAGCGGCCGACTGGCACATCTTTGCCCGGCGCGGGAGGCACGCATGACACATCCATCGACCCATTTTTCCCATGCAATCACCCGTGCCCCGGCCGGGTCGGTGACAGCGGGGTTACGCGCCGTTGATACCGGTGCGCCTGATCTGGCCCGGATGCAGGCCGATCATCTGGCCTATATCGCGGCCCTGCGATCGACCGGGGCCACGGTCGTGGAACTGCCGCCGCTGCCGGCCTATCCCGATGCGCTGTTTGTCGAAGATACGGCGCTGTGCCTGCCCGAAGGCGCAATCATCATGCGCCCCGGCGCGCCCAGCCGGTTGGGCGAAGCCGCCGAGATGGCGCCAACGCTGGCGGGTTTCTTTGGCGAAATCGCGTGGATCAAGGGGCCGGGCACCATCGAAGGCGGCGATATCCTTGTGACCGGCCGCGAGGTTCTGGTCGGCCGGTCGGCCCGCACCGATGCCGCAGGCGTGGCCGAGATGACAGAAATTGCTGCGGGCTGGGGGCATCAGGTGCGCGAGGTGTTCACCCCGCCGGGCGTGCTGCATTTCAAGACCGATTGCAGCCTGATGGACGCCGACACCATCCTGTCGACGCGCCGTCTTGCGGCCTCGGGCTGTTTTGACGGTTACCGGATCATTGATGTGGCCGAAGGCGAAGAGGCTGCCGCGAACGCCATCCGCTTCAACGACCTTGTGCTGTTTCCGGCCGGCTTTCCGCGCACGCGCGATGCCCTGCTGACGGCGGGCTACAACCTTGTGGAAATCGGCAATGCCGAATGCGCGAAACTGGATGGCGGCATGTCCTGCCTTTCCCTGCGCTTTACGCCCCGGCCATGACGGCGCCCTTCAACATCCTTGCTGTCGCCCAGAACGGGCGGCTGCAGTATGAGGCGGTGTTGCTGGCGGCCTCTCTGCGGGCCAATGCACCGGGTTTTCAGGGCAAGCTTTATCTGGCGGAACCGCAGCCCGGGCCGCTGTGGAAGAACGACCCGCGGATCAGCGACCCTGCGGTGCGGGGGCTGCTGACGGCACTGGGTGCGGAATTCCTGCCGTTCACCAACACGATCTTCGGGCAGGATTATCCTTACGGCAACAAGATCGAGTCCTTGGCCGCCCTGCCCGATGCGCCTTTCCTGTTTCTGGATACCGACACGCTGATCACAGGCGACATCGGCGCGGTGCCCTTTGATTTCGCGCGCCCCGCCGCCTCGATGCGGCGCGAGGGGACCTGGCCGGTGATCGAGCTTTACGGGCCGGGCTATGACGCGATCTGGGGGGCGCTTTATGCCAAGTTCGGGCTTGAGATGGCACCGACACTCGACCTGACGCAACCGGCGGACTACTGGCAGCGCTACATGTATTTCAACGCGGGCTGGTTCTTTGGCCAGAACCCGCAGGTGTTTGGCCAGCGCTTTTGCGACTATGCCCGCGCGATCCGGGATGATCGGCCAAAGGAACTGGTCGTGCAGGAATTGAACCCGTGGCTGGATCAGGTGGCGCTGCCGCTGGTGATCCACAGCCTTGGCGGCGGGCGACCCGGGCCGGAACTGGCGGGGATGGATGGCGAAGTGACCTGCCATTGGCGCGCGCTGCCGCTGCTTTATGCGCGCGAAAGCGACCGGGTGGTGCAGGTGCTGGAACAGATTGCGGCACCGAACCCGGTCAAAAGGGTGCTGCGCGAATATGCGCCGTTCAAGAAGCTGATCTATCAGGGCCAGGGGCAGACGATCCGCGCGATGTTTGACCGCAACGATCTGCCACGGCGCGAACAGATGCTGCGCAACCGGATCAAGGCCGAAGGGCTGTGGGCGCGGTAGCATCGCATTGGCAGAGCCCCCCGCGCATCGATGACGCGGCTAATGCGTGATCACCGGCCAAAGTGACAGGACAAGCAGCGCCGCCATCGTGTAATTGAAGGCACGCAGGCGGGCTGGACTGGTCAGGAACTGGCGCAATTGTTCGCCTGCCAAGGTCCAGACAGATACCGATGGCAGGTTGATGGCGGCAAAGACGGCGGCGATGATGGCCACATTCAGCGGCGTGGCCTCTGGCGCATAGGTCGCGACAGCGCCAAGCGACATGGTCCAGGCCTTTGGGTTGACCCATTGAAAGGCGGCGGCGCCAAGGAAGGTCATCGGGCGGCCCTGTCCGGTGGCGCCCTGCGGGGCCGTGGCATTGGCCAGTTTCCAGGCAAGCCATAACAGATAGGCGACGCTGACCCATTTGAGCGCGGTCAGCACACGCGGTTCCTGATGCACCAGACCGGCCAGGCCAAGCCCGACGATCAGCGTCATCGCCAGATGGCCGATCGAGATGCCCAGCATATGCGGAATGGTGCGACGAAAGCCGAAATTCGCGCCTGAGGCGATCAGCATCATGTTGTTGGGCCCGGGCGTCACCGAGGTGACGAAGGCAAAGCCGATCAGGGCAAGCAGGGATTCAAAGCTCATCTTGCGATCATGCACCGGATTTCATGCAGTAGGGTTGCGTAAATCGCGCCAAGTGAAGGGGTTTTGCAATTCATGACAGCAAATGACGCAGCAAATGACCGGATATTGCGCGAACTCGTGCGCGATGGCCGGATCAGCAATATCGATCTTGCGGCAAGGGTGGGCCTGTCACCCAGTGCCTGCCTGCGCCGGGTGCAAGAGTTGGAGCGTACAGGCGTGATCATGGGCTACCGCGCCGTGCTGAACCCTGCGCGCACGGGCCGGGGGTTCGTGGCCTACCTGACGGTGGGCTTGTCGCAACATACCAAACTGGCGCAAGAGGCGTTTGAACGCGCCGTCGCACGGGCGCCCGAAGTGCGCGAAGTACATAACGTCACGGGCACGGTGGAATATCTTTTGCGGGTCGAAACCAGCGACCTTGCGGCCTACAAGCACTTTCACACCGAGGTGCTGGGCGTGATTGCCCAGGTCAACGCGATCACCACTTATGTCGTCATGGACAGCCCAAAGGACGAACGCGGCTGACATTGCGGCAGAATTGTGGTAAAACTTTATTAATTTCAATGCGTTAACCAACAGGTCCCGCGATGCCGATTGAAGCTGTAAACCAAACAACCGAAGGTCACGTCCATATCCTTTATGGAAACGATGACCTCAATGTCGGGGCGGGTGTGACCATCCGTTCGACGCTGACAGATGCTGTCACCACGTGGTCGGGCCAGCATCGGATCACGATTGCCGGCACGGTGATGGGCTTTGACGACGGGATCAATACAATCGGGGTTGACCCTGCGCAGACAGTGGAAATCGCAGCTTCGGGGCGGATCGAAACGGCAAATGACGGGTCGATCGTTGATGCCGACGGTGTGATCCTTGACGGGGTCGGGTCGGTTCTGACGAACCTCGGCACGATTGCGGCGCAGGGGTCGGCGGCAAGTCTGTTTGTGCGTGATGCGGGAACAACGACGGTGACGAACGCCGGGCTGATGACCGGGATTGTTGCTGGAGTGTGGAACAAATTCGGGTCGGGCGTGTTGAATTTCACCAACACCGGCACGGTCGAATCGCCCAATTTCGCCTTTCGCGGCGGGTTGGGCAGCGACAATGTGTTCAACCAGGGCACGCTGAAGGGCACGGTTGATCTGGGTGAAGGCAATGATCTGTACGACGGGCGCGGCGGCAAGGTGATCGGCAATATTCTGGGCGGGGCGGGGGATGACCGTTTTGTTCTGGGCAACGGGATTGAACGGATTGATGGCGGCGCAGGCCATGACGCGCTTGATTTCTCGGGCTTTGCGGCAGGGATTGCGATCAACATCACAGCCGGCGCGCGCAATGCGAACCTTGCGGTCAAGGGCGATACCTTTGCCGGCATCGAAGAGGTCATCGGCAGTGCTTTTCGCGATAACCTGACGGGCGATGCACAGGCCAACACGCTGCGGGGCGGGGCCGAACGTGACATTCTGAATGGCGGGGCGGGGGATGACCTGCTTGATGGCGGCGCAGGCCGCGACCGGCTGACCGGCGGGGCGGGGGCCGATGGTTTTGTCTTTGCCACGGCGGCAGGCTTTGGCGATGCGATCCTTGATTTCGATGCGCTTGTTGACACCATCCTTCTGGCCGGGGCGGCCGTGGGCATGGGCGGGATCACCGGGGCCGTGGCCGCGACAGATTTCGTCACTGGCACGACCAATGCCACACAGGATGCATCAGACAGGTTTGTCTTTCGCACGACGGATCAGACGCTGTGGTTCGATGCCGACGGTCTGGGCGGGGTGAAATCGGTGCTTGTGTGCGATCTGCAGACTGGCGCCACCCTGACCGCCGCCGATCTGCTGATCATCTGAACCTGCGACCAGCGGCGGCGGGGGGGCCAAATCGGCCGATTGGCCCCCGCCGCCCCTTCACAGACCCCGCCATCGTCGCTTAACGTCGCGCGACAATTTCAGGGGAGGCTGCAATGACCAACACACTGGGCTTTGATACACTGCAAATTCACGCGGGCACGGCGCCCGATCCGGCAACCGGCGCACGGCAGGTGCCGATCTACCAGACCACAGCCTATGTGTTCCGCGATGCCGATCACGCGGCCAAACTGTTCAATCTGCAAGAAGTCGGCTACATCTACAGCCGCCTGACCAATCCCACCGTTGCCGCGCTTGGTGCGCGCGTGGCCGCCCTCGAAGGCGGGGCGGGGGCCGTGTGCTGTTCGTCCGGGCATGCCGCGCAGATCATGGCGCTGTTCCCGCTGATGGGGCCCGGGTGCAACGTGGTGGCCTCGACCAAGCTTTACGGCGGCACGATCCAGCAGTTCAACAACACGATCCGCAAGTTTGGCTGGTCTGCCAAGTTCGTCGATTTTGATGATCTGGCGGCACTGGAGGCGGCGGTCGATGACAACACGCGCGCAATCTTTTGCGAATCGATCGCCAACCCCGGCGGCTATATCACCGATCTGAACGCCGTGGCGGGCGTGGCCGACAAGGTGGGGCTGCCGCTGATTGTCGACAATACCAGCGCGAGCCCCTATCTGTGCCGCCCGATCGCGCATGGCGCGACACTTGTCGTGCATTCGGCCACGAAATATCTGACAGGCAATGGCACAGTCACGGGCGGTATTGTGGTCGACAGCGGCAAGTTCGACTGGTCGGCCTCGGGCAAGTTTCCCAGCCTGGCCGCGCCGGAACCCGCCTATCACGGGCTGAACTTCCACGCCGCCCTTGGCGCAATGGCCTTTACCTTTCACAGCATTGCCGTCGGCTTGCGCGATCTGGGGATGACGATGAACCCGCAGGGTGCGCATTATACGCTGATGGGGATTGAGACCCTGTCCCTGCGGATGCAGCGCCATGTCGAGAACGCGCAGAAAGTGGCCGAGTGGCTGGAAAAAGACCCGCGCGTCGATTTCGTGACCTATGCCGGCCTCAAATCCTCGCCTTACAATCACCGGGTTGCCAGCATCTGCCCCAAAGGCGCGGGCGGGCTTTTCACCTTTGCGGTCAAGGGCGGCTATGCGGCCTGTGTCAAGCTGGTGGACAGCCTGAAACTGTTCAGCCACGTGGCCAATCTTGGCGATACGCGCAGCCTGATCATCCATTCGGCCTCGACCACCCACCGGCAATTGTCAGAGGCCCAGCAGGTGGCCGCCGGGGCCGCGCCGAATGTCGTGCGCCTGTCCATCGGGATCGAGGATGTCGCCGACATCATCGCCGACCTTGATCAGGGGCTTGCGGCCGCAACGGCCTGAACATGGGGTCATTGCTGCGGGCGGGCCAATGTCCGGCCTGCCCGCAGCCTTGCGCGTCATTCAACGATTTCGAAGGTCACGGTGACCGAGGCGGTCATGGCAAGTTCACCGCTGGCCACCGGCACAGCCGAGGCTTCGGCCCGGAACATCGGGGCCGGGCCCGGAAAGGTTCCGCCTTCGGTGATGGTGACGATCGGCCCCAGCGTGGCACCCGCGGCCATGGCCAGCACCGTGGCGCGGCTTGTGGCATCGGCGACGGCGCGGCTGCGCGCTTCGTTCATCACGGGGTTGGGTTCGGCAAGGCCAAAGGTGATGCCGTTCATGGTGTTCGCCCCGTCCGACACGGCGGCATCCAGAATGGTGCCAAGGGCATCCAGATCGCGCACGCGGACATTCAGCATGTTCGAGGCGACATACCCCGCAATACTGGGGGTTGAAGAGCTGGAATAGCCAGACCAGTTGGGGCTAAGTGACAGGTTTGCGGTTTGCAGGTCTGCAGCGGCAACGCCAGCGGCCTTCAGCTGGTCCATCATCGTGGTCATCGCCGCCGAATTGGCGGCAAGGGCCGCAACGGCGGTGTCGGCATTGGTGGTGACCCCCAGCGAGATTGTCGCCTGATCAGGTGCGGTTTCGACAATGCCTTCGCCCGTCACCGTGATGGTGCGCAGGGTTTCGGCCCAGGCCCCCTGCGCCAGGCAAAGGGCAAGGCCCGTTGAAAGGATAAGGGAATTCAGAACGCGCATGTGTTTCCTTTCTGCGTGAATGACTGACATTCGCAGGTAAGACGCGCCTGGCCCACTGATCCTTGGCCGTTTTCCTTTCATTCGGCAAAAAGCTGCTGTAGGAAGACCCCGACAGAGAGCCGCGCGTTTCGCGGGGCTTCACAGCCGTGCTAGACCCGCAGGATGAAACCGAATTTTGCACTGAATCTGACGGATGACAGTATCACGCTCCTCCAGCGGACGGGGCGGGGCTGGAACCCGCTTGGCACGGTCGCCTTTGGCGGCGATGACATGGATGCCGCACTGTCGGCCCTGCTGACCGAGGCGACCGAGAAGGCGCCAAGGGGGGGGGTATCGACCAAGCTGGTGATCCCGAATTCGCAGATCCTGTACACAACGGTCACAGTGACAGCCAGCACGGATGCCGCACGGCGGGATGAGATCCGGGCAGCACTGGCCGGGCGCACACCTTATGATGTGTTCGATCTGGCATTCGACTATGAAGGCGAAGGCCCCGAGGTCGCGGTCGCGGTCGTGGCGCAGGAAACGCTCGATCAGGCCGAGGATTTTGCCGTGGCGCGCGATTT
>JALOSO010000132.1 GCA_025458385.1 Paracoccaceae bacterium
TGGGCCGCCATCCCCGCCTATCTACAGGCCAAGCGTGGCAGCCATATCGTGATCACCACGATCATGTTCAACTACATCGCCGCCGCCCTGCTGATCTATCTGCTGGTCAACATCCTGCGCCCCGATGGCAGCATGGACCCGGCCTCGGCCCGGTTCCCCGAAACCGTCGCCCTGCCGCAGTTTCAGGACATGCCGATCATCCAGAACCTGTTCCTGCGCTATGACGCCGAAGGTGCCGTGCGCCTGAACGCCGAAGGCCTGCCGATGTATCAGCGCGTGCCTGCCAACGTCACCTTCTTCATTGCGCTGGCCTGTTGCCTCGCAGTCTGGCGGCTGATGTGGCACACGCGGCTGGGTTATGAAATCCGCGCCTTCGGCAAGCAGGAAAAGGCCGCGAATTACGCAGGCATTTCATCCTTCAAGATCATCATGGTCGCCATGATGATCTCGGGTGCGTTGTCTGGCCTGATGGCCATCAACAACGTCATGGGGCAGGCCGAGAAACTGCTGCAGAACTCTGCCGAAGGCGCCGGGTTCATCGGCATCGCCGTCGCCCTCATGGGCCGTAACCACCCGCTTGGCATCCTCGTCGCCGCCATCCTGTTCGGCTTCCTTTATCAGGGCGGCGCATCACTGGGCCTGGAAACCACCATCCCCATCGAACTGCGCACCGTGCTGCAGGGCCTTGTGATCCTGTTCACCGGGGCCCTGGATATGATGGTCCGCATGATGCTCGGCTGGTTCTTCAAACCCCGCTCGCCGCTCGCAAAGGGGGCCGCAGCATGACCTACGATACCCTCCTGCAAATCCTCGACAGCACCATCCGCCTTGGCATCCCCCTGCTGCTGGCCTGCTTGGCCGGGCTTTACTCCGAACGCGCCGGCATCTTTGACATCGGGCTGGAAGGCAAGATGCTGATGGCCGCCATGTCATCGGCCACCGTCGCCGCCCTGACCGGGTCCGTCTGGATCGGCCTTTGTGCCGGTATCCTTGGCTCACTGCTCTTTGCCCTTGTCCACGGCGTGGCCTCCATCACCTTCCGTGGCAACCAGCTGATTGCCGGTGTCGCGCTGAACTTCGTCGCCTCCGGCATCACCGTCCTGATCGCCCAAAGCATCTTTGGTCAGGGTGGCCGCACCGCGCCGCTGGAGGGTGACGCGCGTTTCCTGCCGATTGACCTGCCGGGGGCCGAGGCCCTGTCCGGCATCCCCATCTTCGGCCCGCTTTATGCCGAGGTCATCTCTGGCCATTCTATCCTCGTCTATGTCGCCTTCGCCCTGGTGCCGCTGACATGGTTCGTCCTTTACCGCACCCGCTATGGCCTGCGCCTGCGCGCTGTCGGTGAAAATCCCGCCTCCGTTGATACCGCTGGCGTCTCGGTCACCCGCCTGCGCTATTCCGCTGTGCTGATCACCGGTGTCCTTTGCGGCCTTGCCGGGGCCTACCTCGCCTGCGGCCTGCAGGCAGGCTTTGGCCGCGAGATGACCGCCGGGCGCGGCTATATCGCCCTCGCCGCCCTCATCTTCGCCAAATGGCGCCCTTGGCACGCCCTTTACGCCTGCATGCTCTTCGGCTTTTTCCAGGCCCTTGCCCTGCGCCCTGACGTGGTGGAGGCCGTGGTGCAAACCAAGGTCCCCGTCCCCCTGCTCGATGCGCTGCCCTATATCCTGACCGTCATCGTCCTGGCAGGCCTTGTTGGCCGCGCGATTCCGCCACGGGCCGGGGGTGAGCCATATGTGAAGGAACGCTAGGCCGCATGTGCGGCGGTTCAGCCCAAAAGGGGTGCGGGATGACGCCTTCAAAGAAAAGTGCGGGACAACTGGTCGGAGCGAGAGGATTCGAACCTCCGACCCCCTGCTCCCGAAGCAGGTGCGCTACCAGACTGCGCTACGCTCCGACCGATGCGCAGGGGTTACCTGCCTTGCGTTGCAAATGCAAGGGGGCGGTCAGCCCCGCATGCGGGTGATAAGCCGGGGCAGATAACCCGTTTCAGGCCGGCTTTTATAGGCGCTGACCGGCCTGTTGCGCGACACATGCCCCGTGCCTTCGCGCAGCACGATATAGATGCCCGAAGCGATGATCACGGCAGAGCCGATGCCTGTCATCATGTCAGGCGTTTCATCAAAGAACAGCGCGCCATAAAGCACGGCCCAGACGATCTGCGAATACTGCATCGGGGCAACAATCACCGCCTCGCCGACCCGGTAGGCCGCGATGATCACGGCGGTTGCGATAAAGCCCAGCAGTGAAAACACCAGCAGCAGCCCCAGATGTTCAATCGGCATCGGCTTATAGACCCAGGGCAGCGCACAGCCCATGGCCGCCACGCTGACCAGCATCGGGTAAAGCTGCATCACGACCGGGCGTTCCTCGCCGCCGATCTTGCGCACGATGATGCTGGCAAGCGCCCCGGTCACCGCCGCAGACAGTGCCGCCAGATGCCCAAGGCTGAGTTCGGCCCCCCCGGGGCGCAGCACGATCAGCACACCGGCCATGCCGACGATCACGGCCAGACCGCGCCGCAGGCCGACCTTTTCGCCCAGCATCGGGATGGCAAGCAAGGTGATCAGCAAAGGCCCCGCAAACAGGATGGCATAGGTCTGGGCCATGGGCAGCACACTAAAGGCATAAAAGCCGGCAACGGCGGTGGCCACCCCCGAGAGTGAGCGTGCCAGCAGCCACCAGGGATGGCGCGGGCGCAGATGCCCATCGGTGCGGTCGCTCATCATCAGGATGGTCAGCATGGGAAAGCTGAACAATCCGCCGAAAAAGATGATCTGGATCGGGGAATAGTCGCCGCCCAGAAATTTAACGACGACGTCATGGGTGGCATAAAGCGCAAAGGCGATCAGCGACAGCACCGCGCCGCGGACATTGTTCAAGGGAAAGCTGTTCATGGCCGGAATCGGGGCAAAGGCGGAAACGGGATGCGGCCCGTCATGCGCCTGGCCCTGCGCCTGTGCAAGGGGCAAATGGCTGTTGTGGCAGGGTAAGCCACCACTGCCCTTTGGCGATTTTTCGCGATTGGGCGTTTTCAGGCAGCGCAGGCGACAAAGCGGATAGCCCTTTTGCGGCACAGCGACTAGAACAGCGCCATGCCGGTAACCCTGACAGCGCTGACCCAGATTGCCACGCTTGGCTTTGACGACATCATCGATGTGCGCAGCCCTGCGGAATTTGCCGAAGACCACATTCCCGGCGCCATCAGCCTGCCGGTCCTCAGCAATGCCGAGCGGGCCGAGGTGGGCACGATCTACAAGCAGCAAAGCCCCTTCCTTGCGCGCAAGCTGGGGGCGGCCCTTGTGGCACGCAATGCGGCGGCGCATCTGGAGGGGCCGCTGCGCGACCGGGGCGGCGGCTGGCGCCCGCTGGTCTATTGCTGGCGGGGGGGGCAAAGGTCGGGGTCGTTTGCATCGATCCTGACGCAGGTGGGCTGGCGGGCCGATACAGTTGCCGGGGGCTACAAGACCTGGCGCAGGCTGGTGTCAGAGATGCTTTATGATCACCCGGTGCCCGCGCGGCTGGTGGTGCTTGACGGCAATACCGGGTCTGCCAAGACCGAGGTCCTGCAGCAATTGCCGCAAGACGGTGTGCAGATCATCGACCTTGAAGGGCTGGCGCGGCACCGGGGGTCGCTGTTCGGGGCCATGGGGCCGCAACCTTCACAAAAGGCCTTCGAGGGGGCGCTGGCCCTGGCGCTGGCGCGGCTGGATCCGCAGCGGCCGGTGGTGGTTGAGGCAGAAAGCATCAAGATCGGCAATCTTTTCGTGCCGCCAAAGCTGTGGGGTGCGATGTGCGCCGCGCCGCGTGTGGCGATTGCGGCGCCACGGGCGGCACGGGCGGCCTATCTTGCGCGCGCCTATGCCGACCTGATTGCCGATCCGGCGCGGCTGGCCGCGACGATCGACCTGCTGCGCCCGCTGCATGCGGCAACACGCATCGCCGCTTGGCATGGGCTTGCGGCGGCGGGCGACTTTGCGGCACTGGCAGAGGATCTGATGGCCGCGCATTACGATCCGCGCTATGCGCGCCACCGCAGCCGCGCAACAGCGCCCGTGGCCGAAATTGCTGCCCCGGCACTGGCGATGGCGGACATTGCAACCGTGGCAAAGGCGGTGGCGGCAGCTGTCAAGGGACTGTGATGCGGGCGTGGCCAAAGTGCATCTGGTCGGTCAGCGGGCCATGGGTCATCAGCCACAGGTCCTTGAGGTAATCCTGGTTCAGTTTCCACGGCCCATGATCGGCCTGATGCGGCAGACCGCCGCGCGCGCGGGTGATGTATCCGGATGTCAGATCAAAGGTTGGCCGGGCTGGCGTACCTTCGGGCGGGGTTGCGGGCACGGCAAAGGCAAAGCCGCGCTTGTCCATATGCCGGATCAGGCGCACCACATAACGGGCGATCAGTTCGGATTTCAGTGTCCAGGATGCGTTCACATAGCCAAGCGCCACCGCGAAATTCGGCAGTCCCGTGTAGAGCGCGCCCTTGTAAATATAGCTGTCCTGATAGGCGCGGCGCTGGCCGTCAACCGTCAGGGGGATGCCGCCGCCCATCCGCATGGTCAGGCCGGTGGCGGTGATGATCAGATCGGCCGCCAGCTGTTGCCCCCCGGCCAGCGTGATGCCCCGCGGCGTAAAGCCTGTGATCGTGTCGGTGACCACGGTTGCCCGCCCCGCACGCAAGGTGGCAAAGAAATCACCATCCGGGGCCACGCAGATGCGCTGATCCCAGGGGGCGTAGCGCGGGGTAAAATGGCGTGCAACGTCAAAACCGGGGCCAAGCGCCTTGCGCAGCCCGCCCAGCAGAACACGGCGGGCCAGGGCTGGCGCACGCTTGGCCAGCTGGTAAGAGGCGGTATTGAAAAGCACATTCTTGCCGCGCGTCAGCGCGTGGCCGATGCGGTTGCCCAACAGGCGGCGCAGCGTGGCACCGATGGCGTCGTCTGACGGCATCGCAAAGACATAGCCGGGTGAACGTTGCAGCATCACCACGCTGGCTGCCGTCTTGGCCAGTTGCGGGATCAGGGTCACAGCCGTGGCCCCTGATCCGATCACCACCACCTTTGCACCCGTCACATCGGCATCTGCTGGCCAATGCTGCGGATGGATCACCCGGCCCTGAAATTGCGCAAGGCTGGGCCAGTCCGGGCTGTGACCGGCGTCATGGTCATAATATCCGGCGCAGTTCACCACAAACCGGGCAGTCACGGTCGACGTCAGCGCAATGCCCGTGCCCGCGGTCTGGCCAGCGGCTGCCGCATCATGCCTGATGGTCGCTGTCCACAGGGCGGTTGCACTGTTCCACGACAGGCTGGTCACCCGCTGCCGATAGCGGATATGCCGGTCGATCCCAGCCTCGGCTGCCGTTTCGCGAAGATAGGACAGGATCGCTGCGCCGTCGGCGATTGCCGTTCTGGCTGTCCAGGGGCGAAAGGAATAGCCCAGCGTCTGCATGTCGCTGTCCGACCGGACACCGGGATAGCGGAAGACATCCCAGGTCCCGCCCGAGGCCGCGCGCGCCTCGACAATCGCATAGCTTTTTGCCGGAAAGGCCTGTTGGAAATGCCAGGCCTGGCAGATACCCGACAGGCCTGCGCCGATGATCAGCAGGTCAAGTGGCGCGACCGTGGTCAGCGGATCGGGCAGAAGATCGACACTGTGCTTCATGGCCGCAACGCCGAAAGGCGCGCAAAAGCGCGTATGGTCGCATCAAACATGACAATCCCCCGATTGCTGGTCGCGCGGCAAGGATGGCAGCGTGCCGAGTCGCAACCCCTGTAGCATGGCCTTCAACCACAGGCTGTGCAACGGTGATCTTTTGCCAAAAAGGGGTGCGGGGTGATTGCGGCCATCTGGAATGGCGGGGCTGTGGAATCGCTTGCACGGATAAGCGGCCATGTTACCCTGCTGGGCATATTGAACGACCTATCTTGACCTGATCCTTATTGTTGGAGATTTCAGATGCATACGCTTCGCCGTGGCAGCCGCGACCCATCAGTCGTTTTCCTGCAGCGCCTTTTGAACCGGCATTTCGACAGCACGCGCGGCTTTCCCGGCCTGACAGAAGACGGGGTTTTCGGATCACAGACCGACAACTACCTGCGGCAGTTTCAGGCGGGCGCGCGGTCACGCGCAGGCACGCCGTTGGTGGTGGATGGTGTGGTCGGTGGTGAAACCTGGCATGCGCTTGGCCTGACGGAAGAGGTCCTGTGGCCGCTACCGCGCGTCGGGCAGACAACGGGGATGAGTTGCTGGGTGGTCAGTCAGGGACTTGCGACAGGTAACATGACCAGTTCGACGACGGCGGCGCAGTTGGGGGCAACCCACGGGCTGTTGCCGGACCTTGCCAATCTGGACCGGTTTGCCGCCGAATCGGGCATGCGGCTGCTGGGGCAAACCCCGGCCGCCATATCCGAAATTGCCGCGCATGTGCGGCGGGGGCCGGTGATGCTGGCCGGGCATTGGGCCAACCGGTCGATGCATATGGTGGTGATCAGCGGCTATGTGGCCGCGCGGGCACGGGACGAGGCGATGATCCGGGTGCATGACCCGGCCCCGTTTGCGCAGGGCAGCATCGTCTACACCGATTTTCCCGGCCTGTTCCTTGAATCGAACGGGCCGTTTGATCCCTATGCCGCGATCGTGCGCTAGGGCGCGTGGCAGCGCTGGTCAGCGCAGGGTGATGAAAGGCGATCCTGCGGTCATCTGCCCGATGATGGCCGCTTCTTCGCCGGCAGCCCGCAAGGCGGCCATCAGTGCAGCGGCCGCATGGCCCGGGACACTGGCAAGCAAACCACCGGCCGTTTGCGGATCATAAAGCAATGCGGCGGCTGGCATTGTTGATGGGCTGATGACCCCGGTCAGGGCCGCGCGGTTGGCCGGCGCCAGACTTGATGCCATCCCCGCCTGCGACAGGGCCAGCGCGCCCGGCAACAACGGCACATCCGCCAGTGTCAATTCGGCAGCGCAGTCAGCAGCGCGCAACATCTCGTACAGGTGCCCGGCAAGGCCAAAGCCGGTGACATCGGTCATCGCATGGGCCTGCGGGGCCAGCAGCGCCGCAGCCGGGCCCAGCGGATGTTGCTGCAACAGATAGGTCGTTGCCGCAACCTCGCCCAGCAACAAGCCGGGCACCTGCGCATGGGCCATCTCTGCGGCAAGGATGATGCCGCTGCCAATGGCCTTGGTCAGGATCAGCGCGTCACCCGGCTGTGCCCCGGCCTTTGCGATGATCCGACGCGCCGTGCCCGTGACGGTGAACCCGATGCTGAGTTCGGCGCCGACCGAGGTATGCCCGCCCACGATCTCGGCCCCCGCGGCGGCAAAGACAGCCGCGGCGCCGGTCAGGATCTCGGTCAGCATGGCCGTTTGCAGCGGCGGGGCCAGTGGCGGCAGGATGATCTGCGAAAGGGCCGCCTGCGGGGCGGCCCCCATGGCCCAGATATCGCCAAGGGCATGGGTCGCGGCGATCCGCGCCATCAGATGCGGATCGCCTGCAAAGGCGCGCAGATGGTCGGTTGTGATCACCTGCATCTGGCCTTGGCCGCTGGCCAGCACCGCGGCGTCATCGCCAGGGCCGGACAGCACATCGGCCCGTGCGGGGGCTGGCAGACAGGACAAGGCCGCCCGCAAGTCCTGCGCGCCGACCTTGGCACCGCAAGCCCCGCACAGCGGTGGGGCCTGCAGCGCCGTGGCCAGGCCCGCGGCCGCGCCGGGTGGGGGCACGGCGCCGGCATTGGCCATGGGTGGAAACACCGACAGCCGGGCCATGAAGTTGCGGTCGATCCGGTCCTTCCAGCGCCAGATCGCCGGATGGGCCAGCGCCAGCCCGTTGCGGTCAGCCATGGCCTTGCGGTCGCCCAGCGAAACCAGTTTCAGGTAATCTCGCTGTGGTCGGAACGGGCGCAACGGCCGGTCAGCAAGGGCGGCGCGCAGGTTGTCATGCAGCACCGGTGCCGCGCGCACCGCAAAGACCCCGGCCTTTGGACGCGGGGCATGGGGCATATGGGCGCAATCGCCCACCGCAAATACGGCGGGGTCCGATGTCTGCAGATGCGCGTCCACCGTCACGAAACCCCGGTCCAGGGCCAGGCCGGTGCCCGCCAGCCAGTCCTGTGGCACAGCCCCCGCCGCCGCGATGACAAGGTCCGCGGGCAGGTGACTGTCGTCGTCCAGCGTCAGGCCATCGGGCAGGATTGCGGTGATGCGGGTGTGTTCGCGCAGCGTGATGCCCGGCCCCTGCAGCGCCTTGCGCAGGCGCGCGGCGGCGCG
>JALOSO010000133.1 GCA_025458385.1 Paracoccaceae bacterium
GTGTGCCTGATCGAGGCCGGGGGGCCGGGCAAATCCATTGCGATCCGGGCGCCTGCGCTGGTGGCGGCGACAATCTCGGGGCGGCCACCCCTTCACAATTGGGCGCTGCACACGGTGCCGCAGCCGGGCTTGAACGGGCGGCGGGGGTTTCATCCACGCGGGCGCGCGCTTGGCGGATCATCGGCGATCAACGCGATGCTGTATGTGCGGGGGCATCCGTCGGATTATGACGGCTGGGCAGACCTTGGCGCTGATGGCTGGGATTGGCAATCGGTGCTGCCGTACTTCAAGCGGGCCGAGGGCAATGCGCGGGGGGCGGATGTCTGGCACGGCGCGGACGGGCCGTTACAGGTGGTTGATCAGGCCCGGCCTGCGGCGATCTCGACGGCGTTTGTGGCGGCGTGTTCTCAGGGACAAATTCCGTTGACGGATGATTTCAACGCGGCGCAGCAAGAGGGCGCGGGCTTGTATCAGGTGACGCAGTTCGGGCCGGGATCAAGGCAGGGCGAGCGGTGTTCGGCAGCGGCGGCCTATCTGCACCCAGTGATGGCGCGGGCAAACCTGACGGTGCTGACGGGCGCGCATGTGGACCGGGTGCTGCTGGAGGACGGGCGGGCCGTGGGCCTGCTGTTGGCGGATGGCAAGCAGGTGATGGCGCGCGAGGTTGTCTTGTCAGCGGGGGCATTTGGCAGCCCGGCGATCCTGTTGCGGTCGGGGATCGGGCCAGAGGCAGAGCTGCGCGCGCATGGGATTGCGGTGCAGGTGGATTTGCCGGGGGTGGGGCAGAACCTGCAGGACCATCTGGATTACATCATCAGCTATCGATCACTGCGGCGCGATGTTGTGGGGTTGAACCCGCGCGGGCTGGCGCGGCTGGCGAAGGCGGCGCTGACATGGCGGCGCACGGGGGTGGGGATGTTTGCATCGCCCATCGCAGAGGCCGGGGCGTTTCTGCGGTCAGGGCCGGACGTCACGGTGCCGGATTTGCAACTGCATTTCTGCATCGGGATCGTGGACCAGCATCTGCGGAAGATCCATCTGGCGGATGGCTATTCCTGCCATGTCTGCGTGCTGCGGCCCCATAGCCGCGGCACTGTCGGGCTGACGGGCAAAGGCGCCAAGGCCGTGCCACGGATTGATCCGGCCTATCTGAGCGACCGCCGCGATCTGGACCTGCTGATGCGGGGGGCGCGGATCATGGAGGGGGTCCTGGAGGGCGAGGCCCTGGCACCCTGGCGGGGCAAGCGGTTTTATCCGCATGACGGGTCTGACCGGGCACTGGAAGCGGATATCCGGGCGCGGGCGGATACGATCTATCACCCGGTCGGTACGTGCCGGATGGGGCGGGACGAGATGGCGGTCGTGGATCCGCATTTGCGGGTGCGTGGCGTGCGGGGGCTGCGGGTAGTTGATGCATCGGTGATGCCGCGCCTTGTGGGGGGCAACACGAATGCGCCGACAATCATGATCGCCGAGAGAGCAGCGGATCTGATGATGCGGGCAGATTTGGGATAACGCCGTTCCATTCCTGCGCGATGACCGCGGACTTTGCCTTGATCCGGCGCGTGAGACGGTCGATCAATGCGATCTGATGGCCCGCCAGCGTGCCTTCTGCGTTGGTAACGTTCAAGGGCTGACAAGCGCCCTTGGTGACGGCTGTTCGCCAGCCGGTTGCCGCGTTGTTAACCCGCCTTGGCAGGCCTTTGTGCGACCGGACGGCAAAAGGCGCGCAGTTGACTGCGGCAATTGCAAACACTGAACGCGGACCTTTCCCGGCGGCTGTTCGGGGTAGCCCCGCATGCGGTTGGTTGGTCAGCGCGCTGATGGCCGCCGTTCTTGATCTTGCGGTCTGCCCAGTGTTGCCGCCCGTTCCCGATGCGGGAAAAGGTTATTGGGGGGCATGCCTCTGGTCACCCGCCGCGCCCCGCGACGCGGCCCGTTGCACAGGCAGGGCAGGCAGTGGCCCTGCCTTCGGATCATGCGGCTGTTCAGATAGGCGCACCCTGCGCGCGCTCACTTCGTTTCACCAGAACGGCGGTTGATCGAAGGCGATTTATGAACCGGTTCATATTTATGAACTGTTTCATATTGACATCGTTTCATTCCCATGTATCTCGTGCGACACCATGCTGAAACACTGCTGTCAGGCGTGGCGAAACATTCCTTGGGAGGAAAACATGAGCATTCTAAAGTCGTTGGCTGCGGCCACGCTCAGTGGGCTGTTGCTGACAACGGCAGCCTTTGCCGAAGACAAGCCCGTGGTCGGCCTTGTCATGAAGTCACTGGCGAACGAGTTTTTCCAGAACATGATGGTCGGCGCCGAGGCGCATGCTGCGCGGCGTGGCGATTATGAACTGCGCGCCGTTGGCATGCAGAACGAAACGGATTTCGAATCGCAAATCAACGCGGTGGAAAACTTCATTACCGAAGGCGTGGACGTGATCGTCATTGCACCGGCAGATTCGCGGGCCATGGTCGGGCCGATCAAAAAGGCCATCGAGGCCGGGATCACGGTGGTGAACTTTGACGTGGCGCTTGACGCCGCGGCCAAAACCGAAGCCGGTCTGGAGCTTGCCTTCGTCGGCCCGGACAACCGCGGCGGCGCAAAGCTGGCTGGCGATGCGCTTGGCAAAGCCCTGGGCCAGGGCGGCAAGGTTGTGATCATCGAAGGCAATCCGAGTGCTGACAACGCAAACGAGCGTCGTCTTGGCTTTGAGGATTCGATTGCAGAATACGGGCTGGAGTTGGTCGACAGCCGCACGGCGCATTGGGAAACCGAAGAGGCCAATTCGGTCTTTTCAACCATGCTGACCGCCAATCCCGACATTCAGGGCGTGATGGCAGCGAACGACTCAATGGCAATCGGCGTTGTGCGGGCGCTGGAAGCGGCGGGTCGCACGGACATTCTGGTTGTCGGCTTCGACAATGTCCCGGCTGTTGGCCCGATGATTGAAGACGGCCGGCTTTTGGCGACCGTTGATCAGTTCGGCACGGATATGGCGGCGAATGCAATTGATCTTGGTCTGGGTGTGGTTGCCGGTGGTCCGCCTCTGGAAGGCTGGGTCAAGACCCCGGTGTCACTGGTGACAAAGTAACACAGACTGGATGCGCGCTGCTTCAAGCGCGCATCCACCGCATTATCCGGTGGGGGGGCAGATGACCAACATTCAGCGGCTTGAAGCCGGTAGCGACAATGATGAAACGGTATTGCGGGTCACTGGTCTGAAAAAGCACTTCGGCGGCGTCAAAGCACTGGATGGCGTGGATTTTTCGCTGCGCAAAGGCGAAGTTCATGCGCTTGTGGGTGAAAACGGCGCAGGAAAATCTACGCTGATCCGGGTTCTGACCGGTGTTCATACATTCAAGGACGGCGCGATTACCCTTGGAGGGGCAAGTTTCGCACCGCAATCGCCGCAGCAGGCAAAAGCGCGCGGTGTGCAGGTCGTCCATCAGGAATTGAATCTTCTCAGCCATCTGAGCGTTGCAGAGAACATCTCGATCGAGGCGCTGCCGCGCAATCGCTTTGGGCTTTATGACCGCGCTGAGACCCGGCGTCGCGCCCGATTGGCGCTGGATGCCATCGGGCTATCGGATGTGGATGTTGATGCGGTCGTCTCGACGCTTGGCATCGCACATCGCCAGTTGATCGAAATCGCCCGCGCGCTGCAATCCGACAGCGCGATCCTTATTCTGGATGAGCCGACGGCAACCCTGACCGACCGCGAAAAGCTGCGGCTGTTTGACATCGTGCGCGCGATGGCCGCACGCGGCGTGACGGTTGTCTTTGTGACCCACCATCTGGATGAGGTCTTTGCCATCTGTCAACGCGTGACCGTATTTCGCAACGGCAAGACCATCATCACGCAGGACATTCCTCAGACATCGCCGGCAGAGGTCGTCCGCCACATGGTGGGGCGAGAGGTTGGTCAACTGGCCACCAAACGTCCAGCAATTCCGGCCAATGTTCCGATAGCCCTTAGCCTCAAGTCGTTTCGCGTCGCCGGTAGCAGCAGTGCGGACGGCGTTAGTCTTGACCTGCGCTATGGCGAAATCCTTGGCATCGCTGGTCTGGTCGGATCGGGACGAACCGAGCTTTTGCGGGGAATTTTTGCGATTGATCCGGTGGTTTCGGGAACCCTGCAGCGCGACGGGGTCGACATCAGCCTGAAAAATCCTGCGCAGGCGATTGCCGCAGGCATTGGATTTGTGACCGAGGACCGCAAGGACGAAGGGCTGATCCTGTCGATGCCCATTGCGGCCAATACAACGCTTGCCAACATGAATCTGGTCACCCGGCTGGGTCTGTTGCGCCATCGCGGAGAGGCGAGCATCGCCACTGAATACGGCGCGAAACTGCAGTTGAAGTTCGGCAAAATCTCGGACGCGGTTTCCAGCCTGTCTGGCGGCAACCAGCAGAAGGTCGTGCTGGCAAAATGGCTGGCCACCGCGCCGCGTGTCTTGATGCTGGATGAGCCGACCCGCGGTGTCGATGTCGGGGCCAAGGCCGAGATCTATGCGATCCTGCGCGATCTGGCCGACCAGGGAATGGCAATCCTTGTGGTCTCGTCCGAGCTGCCTGAACTGATGACGCTGTGCGACCGCATCCTGGTCATGGCGCAAAACGCCATTCAGGGCTGTGTCATGCCCGCGGATTACGCCGAAGAGAACATCCTGAAGCTCGCCTATCGGCAGAGCTGAACGGCCAAAACAGAGGACAATATGGATACGACTGCAAACACCCGTCAGGGTCTGAAGGAACTGATCAACCGGGCCGGGATAGGACTTGCCCTACTGGGCCTGGTGGTCTTCTTTTCCGTGTTCACCGAGCATTTTCTGACCGCCAACAACATCACCAACATCCTGACCCAGATCACGATCAATCTGATCCTTGCGGTTGGCATGACCTTTGTGATCCTGATCGGCGGCATTGATCTTTCCGTTGGCTCGATCATGGCCTTTGCCGCCGTGATCGCCGGAAAGGCCATGACGATGCCCGGATTGGGGCCGACCGAAGCCATCTTGCTGGCCGTCATGGCTGGGCTTCTGGCGGGCATGCTTTGTGGGTTGCTGAACGGGTTCCTGAGCGCCTATTGGTCGATCCCGTCGTTCATCATCACGCTTGGCATGCTGAATATCGCACGCGGCGCGGCATTGCAGGTGACGGATGCCCAGACGGTCTATGCCTTTCCGAAAGAGTTCTCGGAGTTCGGGTCATCGCTGATCTTTGGCGTGCCGGTCGTCTTTATTCTGGCGCTGCTTCTGGTGGCGGTGGCGTGGTTCATCCTTAACCACACCATTCTGGGGCGCATGATCTATGGCATCGGCAACAACGAAGAGGCCGTTCGCCTGGCCGGGCATTCGGTGTTCCGCTACAAGATGATTGCCTTCACCATCTGCGGCCTTACCGCCGGGATCGCGGCCATCGTCTATATGGCACGGCTCAACATCGCCAGCCCGATCGCGGGCATCGGGTTTGAGCTGAACGCGATTGCTGCGGTGATCATCGGCGGCACCAGCCTGAATGGTGGCCGAGGTTCAGTTATCGGTACATTGATGGGCGCGTTGATCATCGGTGTTCTGGCAAATGGCCTTATCCTGCTTGGGCTGAGTGATTTCATGCGGCAGATGATTACAGGTGTGGTGTTGATTGCAGCAGTCTTGCTGGACCAGTACCGCGCAAGATATGGCCGGTCGACGTAAAGGCCGGTGGCCCCAGCGATGGGGGCGCAGAACGGCAGTGTCGGCTGTTTCATTTTCCGCAAAGGGCCCATGCCACCGGGCGGTTGATCAGGCCGTCCGGGGCGAAGCAGTCGAGTCTCTGACAACAAGTTCACCCATGAACCGTTGGTCATTTTCAAACTCGGTCGCCCCGAAGATCCGCCCCATTGCTTCTTCTGCCATTTCGATCACCGGCTGACGAATGGTCGTCAGGCGCGGCACAATCAGATGCGCCAGAACAATATCGTCGAAACCAATGATCGAGATGTCTTGCGGAACGCCAAGCCCCATGTCACGCGCCGCGCGGACCGCGCCAATCGCTTGCTGGTCGCTGGCTGCGGCGATGGCAGTGGCGCGCGCGGGTTCAGGTCGGGACAATATCTCCCGCGCGATCTGTTCACCTGACGCAAAATCGAACTTGCCCCGAAACACCTCTGCCGTGACTGTGGCGCCCTTGCCCTGCAGTTGCGCGATACGGTCCAGAAAGCCCGCCTCACGTTCACGCGCATTCACGGTTTGCGTCGGGCCACCGATATAGGCGATGCGTTGGTGACCGAGTGATACAAGGTGTTCCACCGCCAAGGCAGCACTTGCGCCTTGATCGGTTGTCACAGATGGCGTGCCGGTCATGCGACGGTCAAGCGCAAGCAGCATCGCTTTCTTGGGCAACGGGAAATTCTGCTTGTCATCCGCTGGCACCAGAAGAACGGCGCGTGGCTTGTGTTCCAGAATGGCCGCCAACTGCCGCGCCTCGTGCGCTGCATCGTTGTGAGAGCTGGACAGGATCAGCGCATGGCCTTTGTCGGACGCAAGTCGTTCCAGTTCATTTGCCAGTTGTGCGAAAAACGGGTTGGTGATGTCGGGAACAATCAGGCCGATGACATTGACCTGGTTGGCGCGCAATGCCCGGGCGGCAAGGTTCGGACGATAGTCAAGCTCGGCGATGGCCCGCTGAACGCGTTCAAGGATGTTGCGCTTGACAGTCGCATTCTGGCCCAGCACCCGCGAAACCGTGCCGACCGACACGCCAGCACGTAACGCCACATCTTTAATCGTGATTTTCTGTTTTTCGATCATCGCCAGTCCATAGCAGCATCACTGCATTCAGGACAAGTTTGCTTGGCCACAGCAATCCTGCCCGGACTGATCAGGCTTCTGCACCGTCAAGGTCAGTCAGATAAGGCAGGGAATCGATCGCACCGCGCCGTGTGGTCGCGATTCCCGCAGCCCGCATTGCAAAGGCGATTGCGGCATCCAAAGCGGCCCCTTTGGCCAGCCCAACCGCCAAGGCACCATTGAAACAGTCGCCCGCAGCGACAGTGTCAATGGCGTCAACCTTTGGGCAAACGCTTGTTCCAGAGAATGCGCCAAACGACCATGCAGCACCAAGTTCACCCATGGTGATGATCACCCCACACCCGAGGCTTGTCTCCAAAGCGCGTGCCGCTGCGATGCCCTGCTGCAGGGTTTCGGGCGTTTGTCCCAGCAGGACGCCAGCTTCGGTCGCATTTGGCGTGATCAGATCAAAGGCCCTGAAGTGTTCTGCGGGCCACATCGGAACGGGCGCGGGGGCCGGGTCCATGATGACCAGCGCGCCCGCCGCACGCCCGGCCCGGGCCGCAGCAAGGGACACCTCTATGCCGATCTCATTCTGCAGCAAAAGAACCTTGGCAGAACGAAACTGCGCGGCGCTGCGTTCAACCGTTTGCGCAGACAGCAGGCCATTCGCACCTGCCTGCAAGCGGATGATGTTTCGGCCATCAGGCCCCACATCGATGAACGCCATGCCTGTATGCTGGCCAATTTCCTCAGCCGTTGTCGCAACAGCGTTTGCCTTGAGTGTTTCCAAGGCACCCCGGCCAAAGCCGTCTGCGCCGACAGCGCCAATAAAGCAAACATCGCCCCCAAGTCGGGCGGCCGCAACAGCCTGATTGGCACCCTTTCCGCCCAGGGATGATGTGCTTTTCACGGCGGTCACCGTCTCTCCGACGCTTGGCCAACGCGCAAGATAGCACGTCATGTCGATATTCACGCTGCCAACGACGATGATTTCGGACACGTTTCACCCTGCCAGAGAATGACCCTTTGTCTGGCGTTGCGCGCCAAAGTCGGGAGAGGTTGCATTCAGGCAGCCTGCTATCTTTCGATCGGCGGCAAGTCAATATGAAACGTTTCATTGCGAAGCGGGGGCGAACTTGTTAAGACCTTTGGCGAATCAAGTTTGGCGCAAACAGTGCAGCGAGGCCCACAACACTGCCGTCCTCTTCATGCAGCTTTGCAGGATGGCCGTTGTGATCCCAATCCCTTTCCGGGATCGGAAACGCTCCATGCCAAAACCACATAGAAGGGTGCTTTCATGAAGTTCTTTGCTGACACGGCCGAAGTATCCGAACTGCGCACGCTTGCAGCGCTTGGGCTTCTGGACGGGGTGACGACGAACCCCAGTCTGATTGCGAAATCCGGGCGGAAGCATCACGAGGTCATTGCGGAAATC
>JALOSO010000134.1 GCA_025458385.1 Paracoccaceae bacterium
CGGCACTCGCGGGCGTGCGTTGGCGCGCCGCGCCTTCTGGCGGGCTTGCTGCACAAGCGGGGCGGCAAAGGGCGAGGGCAGGTTGCGCATGCGGTGAAAGGCCTGCCAGCTTGCGATGCGACGGTCGAGCGTGGCCGGGGCAGGGCAGGTAAGGGCGACGCGAAGGCCAAGGGCCTGCAGCTCCATCGCTGTATCCTGTGCCGGGCCGGGTTTCTCGGAAAGGTCCTGCGCATGATCGAGGATGAAGCGAAGCGCGACCTTTTCATCCTCGGGCCAATCCAGCGGCCTGCCAAAGGCGGCCATCTTCCAGGCGGCGATATAGGCCAGATCCCGCTCCCAGGCGCGCAGCGTGTTGGCGGGCGTGCCCCTGCGGTAAAGGTCAGCCAGCGCAGCCTCATCGGCATCGGACAGTTGGGCGTATGTGGGCAGGGTGAGGGCGGTCATCACAAGGGATACCCGGAAGGCGGTCGCTGAAACTTGCGCTGCCGCGCTATATGGACTAAGTTTAATGGACCAAGTCCGGAGGTTACGATGAAGACCGTCAACATCCACGAAGCCAAGACGAACTTGTCCAAACTGGTCGAGGGCGCCCTCCACGGTGAGCCGTTCGTGATTGCGCGAGCGGGCAAACCCTTGGTCAAGGTGACGATGCTGGAGCAGGAGCCGCCGCGCCGACTGGGGTTTCTGGAAGGCCAGTTCACCGTGCCGGAGGATTTCGACACCATGTTTGCCGACGAGATCCGCGAACTGTTCGAGGGCCGCGAGGATGACCGGATCGAACCGCGCAAATGAACCTGCTGCTGGATACGCACATTCTGCTGTGGGCCGCCTTCGATCAAAACAAGATCGCGGGGGCAGGACGATCGTTGATTGCGGATCAAGCCAATACACTGTGGTTTAGCGTCGCCAGCCTCTGGGAGGTGGCGATCAAACGGGGTTTGGACCGGCCCTCGTTCCAGGTTGAAGCGGGGGTCCTGCGCGCAGGCTTGCTGTCGAGCGGCTATTCCGAGTTGGCAGTGGAGGGCCGTCATGTTCTTGGCCTCTCGGTCCTGGCGCGCCATCATGGCGATCCGTTCGACCGCATCCTGATTGCGCAGGCCGCTGCTGAAGGCATGCGTTTTCTGACGGCTGATCGTACGCTCGAGGCCTACGGTGGTCCGGTGTTGCTTGTCTGACATCAGCGTTTTCCTGCTAACTTTAAGCAATTATGCCCATGCTTTTTTGTCAGTATCAACAGTCATGATAAGGCAAACTTATCGTGGGTATTGGGGAGCAGCACGAAAGTGGCCGGTAATGCGCATTAAGAGCTATTTTTGCACATAAAGTAGAATGTAGTTCATTTTATAAAGGCTTTTTTATAACAACCCAAACGCTGAGGACGGCGAACGAATGCTGGAACACCGCGCGCGCCGCGTATGCGACCACCCACATATGGGATTGACCTCTCACATCTGCGACCTCTGGCCTGCATACGATGTCGCGGATTCGCTAAGGGTGTGTTTTGTACAGCGCCAATGCTAGACGCGCCGAGGCGTATACGCCGTCAATCAGCCGCAACGATGTGTGTGATTGCAGATCGGCTGCCAGTTGCGCCATGCCGGCACAGCCTAGAATGACGGCGGTTACATTGTCTTCATGCTGTGCGGCGTCAATCTCGGCGCTTAGCCGGGCGCGGGTGGCGGGGTTGGCCTTATCCACCTCAAGCACGCCAAGACCACTGGGGCGTACCTTGCTGCACAGCGGGGCAAAGCCACTGTCCGCGATGTTCCCCGCAATCACCGGTACCGAAACGGCAAGCGTGGTGACAACCGAAAAGCGGTGCCCCAGGAGTGCGGCCGTGTGATAGGCCGCCTGACCGATCCCGATCACTGGGCAATGCGCAGCGGTTTGCAGCAGGGCAAGGCCGGTATCGTCAAAACAGGCGATGACGATCACATCGACCTGCGCCTTTCGCGCGGCGGGAAGCATGGCCATCAGTCCGGCCACCGCCATTTCCCCATCCTCGGGGCCTTGAATGGCGGGGGGGCCGCTGGCATTGGTCCAGCCCAGAACCTCGGCCTCTGGCAGGGCGGCGCGGGCGACGGACACCACGCTGTCGGTCATCGCTTCGGTCGCGTTCGGGTTCAGGTAAAGCAAGCGCATCACACGCCCTTGCCTGCGTCTGACCCAGCCTTTGCCTGCCGGGACTGCGCCAGTTTCAGGGCCAAGAGAAACCCCCCGATGATCACGAAGGAGAACACCGTGGTCAGCGTACCAAGCGCAAAGATCACCGGTGTCGTAACGTTGGTGGTCATCCCGTAAATCTCCAGTGGCAGTGTGTTGTAGCTGCCAGCGGTTAGCAGTGTGCGGGCGAATTCATCGTAGGACAGCGTAAAGCCGAAAAGGCCCACGCCAACCAGTGACGGTGCGATGATCGGCAGCACGACATGGCGGATGGTCTGCCAGGCGCGCGCTCCCTGATCGCGGGCGGCCTCTTCAAAGGCGGGGTTGAATCGGTTGAAGACGGCGAACATGATCAACAGGCCAAAGGGCAGCGTCCACGTCAGCTGAGCGCCAAAGCCGCTGGTCGCCCAATGCACGCCGAGGCCCCCTTGGCTGAACATCAGTCCCACGCCCAGCGAAACCAGGATCGAGGGAATCACCAGGCTTGCCACCACTAGCTGGAACAGGACCGCCGATCCGGCAAACCGCTTGCGAAAGGCCAGCCCGCCCATCACCGAGACGACCACGGTCGTCACCATGACCATCAGCCCGAGCACGAAAGACCGCCGGAACGCCCCCCAGATATCGCCCACCGCCTGTTCCTGAAACAGATCGCGGAACCAGTGCAGCGACGCGCCGCGCATTGGAAAGGTCAGCCCCCCCTCGGGCCCTTGAAAGCTGAGGATGGCGATGGTGAAGGTCGGACCATAGAGGAACAAAAGAAACAGGCCAAATATGCTGGCGAGTATGTAAAACGAGCAGGGTCGCGGTTCCATCACAGCTCCTTGCGGATGTCGACAAGGCGCAGCATCGCGCTGATCATCATGAGAACGGTTCCAAGGAGGACCACGGCCGTTGCTGCCGCCGAAGGGTATTGCAGCAGCGCAATGTCGTTGGAGATCAGCCGCCCCACATTCGCCGATTGCGAGCCGGACATGAAACGCACAGTGATGAAATCGCCCATCACCAGCGTGACGACAAAGATCGACCCGATCATGATCCCGGGCTTGGTCAAGGGCAGGATCACGTTTACAAGCGTCTGAAATCCACTGGCCCCAGCATCGGTCGCGGCCTCCAGCAGGCTGCGGTCAATGCGCATCATGGTGTTGAAGATCGGCACCACCATGAACAGCGTGTAAAGATGCACAAAGGCCAGGATCACCGAAAAGTCGGAAAACAGCAGCCATTCCAGCGGCGCGTCGATCACGCCCCAGCTGATCAGCGTCTCATTCGCAAGGCCATTGCGGCCAAGAAATGGAATCCATGAGATCATGCGGATGATGTTCGAAGTCCAGAACGGGATGGTGCACAAAAGGAAAAGTGCTGTCTGCCAAGTCTGGCTGCGCACATGGAAGGCTAGGAAGTAGGCGATGGTGAATCCAAGGATCAGTGTTATCGCCCATGTGATGGCCGCGTATTTGAACGTGTTCAGAAACACCGTGTAGGTGACGCTGGACCCAAAGAGGAATGCGTAGTTTTCAAAGCTGAAATCGGGAACGATGGAAAATTCGGTCGCTGACCAGAAGCTGACCACCACGATCAGGATGATCGGCAGGATCAGGAACAGCGCCAGCACCAGTGCCAGCGGTGAGGCCAGAAGCCAGCCGGTGATGTTTGGCGATTTTAGGAAACGCTCCATCCCTGCCCCTTTCATCTTCGCGGAAATATCCTTGGGGTAGCCCAGCGATTTCGCCATCGGTTCAAGAAACCGCTGAGCTGGTGTGGGGGGCGGAAGGCCCCCCGCTCTTTCGGGTCAGGCCGCGATGAACTCATTCCACTTGCGGACCATGTACTGGTTTTCGTCCATCACCGCGTTCCAGCAGGCGACGCGGCCCATCCGGTCGGCAAAGGCCCCGCCGTCGCGCAGATCGCCCGCACCGGCCAGCTTGTCACCGGTGGGCGAAAGGATATCGCCCGCAGCCGCCTTGCCTTCGAACCAGTATCCCCATTCGTCGGCTGACATGAATTCTTTCGATGTTTCCGGCACAGCCGAATAATAGCCCTGCCGCATCAGATACCCGCCGACCCAGCCGGAGAGATACCAGTTGATGTATTCATAGGCCGCATCCAGCGCCATGCCTGACAGACCCTTGGACAGCCCGATGCCGCCACCCCAGGACCGGTAGCCCTCTTTCAGCGGCTGGTAGACGCAAGGAATGCCCTGCGATTTGACGGCGGTGATCGCGGGCGACCACATCGACTGGATCACCACCTCACCTGATGCCATCAGGTTCACCGATTCATCGAATGTCTTCCAGAAGGCGCGGAATTGGCCCGCCTTCTTGGCCTCGATAAAGATCGCCATGGTCTTGTCGATCTCATCCGTTGTCATATTGCCTTTGTCGGCATAGGCAATCTCGCCCATTGCCTCGCAGACCATCGCCATGTCCATGATCCCGATCGAAGAGATGTCGAGGATCGAGGCCTTGCCCTTGAATTCGGGGTTCAGCAGCTCGGCCCATGTCTCAATCGGGCGGCCGATCAGATCAGGGCGGATGCCAAGAGTGTCGGCGTTGTAAATGGTCGGGATCAGTGTCATCCAGCCGGACTCTTCGGCCACGAAGTCGGTCCCGCCGGGGCCGGAGGTGAAACCGACAGTATGCGGCGCGGTGCCCTGGGCGATGACCGACTCGGGCGTCAGCTTGCCGTTGCGGAAGATGCCGACGATCTTGTCGTAGTTCGCGATCTTCGAAGTATCCATCGCCTGCAGGTTGCCGGTCGGCCAGACCTTCTTGCAGATCCAGTATTCGATGTCGGCGATGTCAAAGCTGTCGGGCTGGGTGGCGGCGCGCTGTGTGACGGCGTCGCTGTCCAGCGCAGTCATCTCCAGCGTGAAGCCGAGGTCTTCCTTCACCTTGGTCGCCACGTCGTTCAGGTTCGACACGCCGGTGCCGAACTGGCGCAGGGTGATGTCTTTGATGTCCTGCGCCCAGATCATCGGCGCGGGGAGGGCCGAAACGGCCACGGCGGCCGCCCCGGTTTTCAGCATTGAACGGCGGGTGTATCGCATCTTGCTCATTTTTGTGGTCCTTTGTCCTTGTTGGTTACTGTGTCAGCGGATGAAGAAGGTGGTCGTCCCAGGCCAGCCGGACGGCATTGCCAGGGGATTTCGGATCGGTGAAGAACTGCGCTTCCGGGATCAGCGCCAGAATTTCTTGATCCCCGGTGATCCGCGCGGTCATGGCGACATGCGCGCCCTGATATTCGACGCCGGTCACAACGGCCTCGGTCCCTTCCGGCCCCAAGCGCACGGCATCAGCCCGCAGCGCAAAGCGCCCGCGCGGCAGGGCCAGCACGTTGTGCCCGCCCATGAACCGGGCAACGAATTCGGTGGCGGGGGCGTTGAACACATCCCGCGCTGCGCCGGCCTGTTCAATCCGCGCCTTGTTCATCACCACGATCTGGTCTGCCAGCGCCAGCGCCTCATCCTGGCCATGGGTGACGTGGATAAAGCTGATCCCAAGCTCGCGTTGCAGGCGTTTCAGTTCGGCCCGCATGCGGATGCGCAGGAACGGGTCAAGCGCGGAAAGGGGTTCATCTAGCAGCAGCACCTGCGGATCGGTGATCAGCGCGCGTGCCAATGCTACGCGTTGCTGTTGGCCGCCCGACAGCTGCGCGGGCAAACGGTCGCCATAGGCGGTCATGTCGACCAGTTCCAGCAGGCTGCTTGCGCGCTTGCGGCGCGTGTCGGTATCAACGCCCTTCATCTTCAGGCTGAAGGCCACGTTGTCGATAACGCTCAGATGCGGGAAAAGAGCATAGTTTTGAAACATCATCGCCGTGCCGCGCCTGGCCGGGGGCAGGGTGGTCACATCCTTGCCGGACAACAGAATGTTCCCCGCGGTCACCGTTTCATGCCCGGCAATCATCCGCAGGGTCGAGGACTTCCCACAGCCTGAAGGGCCGAGGAGGCAGACATAGCTTCCCGCCGGAAACAGATGGCTGACCGCATCCACCGCAACCGCGCCACCAGCATAGCGTTTGGTAACAGCCGCTAGCTCAAGATCATGGCCTGTCCGCATCAAGCATCCCCACGCTGCACTTTGGATAATCAAGGACGCGACTGGATGGTGCCGGCAGCAAAAATCCACATGGAAGGCGGCAGCAAACGCAGGCTGCGCAAAAAATGGGCGATTGTATGCATAACTTGTGAATAATAATGCAGTGTATTGTATACAATTTGGCGTTCCCTTGCGCTGCAATGCTGGGAACTTGCGCTTTGGGCAGGAGCTACGCAGAATCAGCTCGAAGAAAGGCGGGCAGGGCATGGACGACGCAGCACATGCATTGGCAGGCACCAGCGAAACCATCGCCGGGCGGCTGGCAATAGCGATCCACGAACACCGCCTTGCCCCCGGCACCAAGCTGATCGAAGATGAGGTTTCAGACATCTTTGGAGTCAGCCGCACGGTAGTGCGCGCGGCCCTGCAAAAGCTCGCCCATGACCGGCTTGTCACCATTCAGCGCAACCGCGGGGCCAGTGTTGCTGAACCTACCATCCGCGAGGCGCGTGAGGTGTTTGAGGCACGCGCCCTGCTGGAGCCGCGCACGGCCAACTCGGCAGCCATGCGTGTGACGCCCAGTGATCTGGCACGGCTGAACCAACATATTGTCGAAGAACATGCGGCACTGCATGCTGGCGATCTGGGGCGGGCACTCCGGCTGTCGGGCCTGTTTCATATCGAAATCGCCCGTATTGCCGATCAGGATACAATCTATGGCTTTATCACCCAGCTGGTCGCGCGGTCATCGCTGGTGATCGCACTTTACTGGCAGCGCCGCACGGCCCTGTGCGAAAGCCATGCGCACCATGCGCTGCTGCGTGCGCTGGCAGACCGTGATGGTGCGCAGGCAGAGGATCTGATGAAAGGGCATCTGCTTGATCTGGTTTCATCGCTTGATCTGCGCCAGAAACCGCCTGGACAAAAATCCCTGCGGGATGTGCTGCTGACATGATCCTGCGCCAAGCCCGACGCGAAGAATTGGATAAAGCACTGGAATGGGCCGCAGCAGAGGGCTGGAACCCCGGTCTGGATGATGCCGCCGCGTTCTGGGCCGCTGACCCGCTTGGGTTCTTCTTGGCCGAAGTGGAGCATCAGCCCGTCGCCTTCATCTCGGTGGTCAATCATTGCGCGGACCATGCTTTTCTTGGGCTATACTTGTGTCACTCAGCTTGGCGCGGCAAAGGGATCGGGCTGGCGCTATGGCGGCATGCCATCCTGCACGCAGGCACAAGATCCATCGCGCTGGACGGGGTGGACGCACAACAGGCAAACTATGCAAAGTCAGGCTTTGTACGTGTCGGTGCCACTCAGCGCTGGGAGGGACAGTTGCTGGCTGTTCAAGGCAACGCAATCCGTCTGGCAGAACCACAGGATCTGGCCTTGATTCAGGTTCTGGATACTGTCGGCAATGGTTATTGCCGGGCTGGTTTCTGTAAAAAATGGATCGAGGCCACGCCGACACGCCAGACGGTGATATTTGTGGACGGTTCAGGCTTTGCTACCGTGCGCCGCTGTGTGGCAGGCATCAAGATTGGCCCGGTTTTGGCCCCAACTGCAGATATGGCGCTGCAGATTGTTCAATTTGCGGCAAATTGCTTAGCATCTGACAAAGTGGTGTTGGACCTGCCAGAGGAAAACACCGCGCTTGCAAGCTTTCTTGCTGACGCAGGTTTCTGCAAAGGGTTCAAAACGGCTAGAATGGTTAAGGGCGTACCCCCAAATCCAACGAATCTTTTGCAGGTTATCGCAACGATGGAGTTGGGGTAAGGCATTCGGATCGCGCCACATGCTGGCTGATTTTGATTTGTACATTTTGCGAACTGCATATCCGAGGAACAATTTTTCCTGACTACTAGGTGTTAGCGTTAGTGGCTAGAAACGGACTATGCTTCTGAACGCAAACGTTTTTTTCGTTCAATTCGGATTGCGAGTAATCCACCGTCTATGGCCCAGGTCAGCGAAATGCCCTTGGTTTACTTAGGCTGTGCGCGATCAGAGAAATCTCGCAGGCAGTCGCGCGCGCGTGCTATACAAGGAGTACAGAAGCACCCCGAGAAAATCCTTGGGTAAAGTGCAAAACGTACGTATTTTGCACATATGAAGCCTCAAGCATCTGCTCCACATGATAGTTTTGACGACCCTCTGACCGATGTGGAGGAGGCTGAGGGGACATCGGAAGACGATCTGTGGTTTCTACCCGGTCCGATCGAAGACGAGCCGGACGATCTGCCGCCCGGCCCCAAAGCCGAACCTGGCGAGACTGCGATCCTTGACGACTGGCGCAACGCCGAGGCGGACAATGCCGCGCGGCTCGCCCGTGTCGCAGGTCGGCTCGGTGGGCTGGACGAGCGGTTGCGGAGGGGGCCTGAGGGCTGGCGCCATAGGCTCGCCCTGATCGAAGCGGCCGACCTGAGCTGGTTCGCAGGCGACCGCATCGCGCCGGATCGCCTGGCGCTCTGG
>JALOSO010000135.1 GCA_025458385.1 Paracoccaceae bacterium
GCGGCCAAAGTTCTGGGAAACCGTCCCGCTGGCCAAGCTAACGCCGCAGGAATGGGAGGCGCTGTGCGACGGCTGCGGCAAGTGCTGCCTGAACAAGCTGGAGTTTGAGGATACGGGCGAAGTCGCCTTTACCCGCGTCGCCTGCCGCCTGCTGGATGGCGAGACGTGCCAGTGCTCCAACTATGCCAACCGCAAGCAGTTCGTGCCCGAATGCGTGGTGCTGACGCCGAAAACGCTGCCAAAGGTCGCCTACTGGCTGCCGCGCACCTGTGCCTACCGGTTGTTGCACGAGGGCAAGCCGCTGGAAGACTGGCACCCGCTGATTTCGGGTGATCCGCAATCGGTGCACAAGGCGGGGATGTCGGTCAAGGGTTGGACGATCCCAGAGTTCGAGGTTGATGAGGATGATTGGGAAGATCACATCATCGACGAGGTGCCGTAGAAATCTGCAATGGCATCGCGGACTTGCGGCGCATGGGTCAGGGGCGACATGTGCCCGGCGGTGGCGATGATGGTGCGCGTCACCTGCGGCAGGCGGCGCTGAAGCTCGGCCTGAATGGCGGCCATGACGGGGGGTGAGCGTTCGCCTTCGACCAGAAGCACAGGAATACCCAACGCCTCTAGCCGCATGTAAGTCAACATCCCTGCGGAATCGTCGTGAAACACCGGCCCGGTGGCGGGGATGATCGGCATGCGTGCGGCCAGTGCGCGCTGCACCTTTTCCGGCAAGGCCGTGAAATCCCCATCACTCCAGATCGCATGAAAGGCGGCCGCCGCCGCCATCATGTCACCCGCCTGCAAGGCCTTTGCCGTTGGCGCAAAATCTGCCACATGCGCGGCATAGACCGCGGGCGCGCTGGCCCTTGCCGCTGCAAACAGGACAGGTTCGATCAGCACCAGCGAGCGCACAAGTTCTGTTCGTTCCAGCGCCATCCGCAGGGCAATTGTCGCGCCAAGTGAATGGCCGATCAGGTCGACCTGCCCTTCCTTTTCCGCCAAGCCAATGGCATCCCGCGTCGTGTTGCCGTGATAATCGCCGCGCCCATCCCAAAGCGGCTCTGTCCCATGCCCCTGCAGATCAGGGGCGATCAGCGTGGTGTCCGGCAAGGCAATGCCTGCCAGCATCGCCCCGTTGCCTTGCGCGCAATGCAGTGCAAGCACCCGGCGCGGGCCGGTGCCAAAGCGGTGGATCACAGCTTGCCCGCCAGATGCAGATCAAGGTGATCCAGCCGGTCCTGCCCCCAGAACCGTTCCTCGCCCACAAAGTAGAACGGCGCGCCAAACACGCCGCGCGCGACGGCTTCCTCAAGGTTGTTCGCGTAGGTCTCGGCGGCCATCAGCATATGACGATCGGCAATACCGGGATCATAGCCATGGGCCGCCAGCAGATCGCGGATGACCTCATCCTCGGCCACGTTCCGCTCTTCTGCCCAGCAGGCGCGCGTGACCGCATGCACCAGCCCGCCCAGATCGCCCCCACCCACTTTTTGCGCGGCGATGATGGCATAGCTGGCGGGCGCTGCATTGGTTGGCCAGAAGGCAGGCTTCAGGTTCAAGGGCATCGCCAGCACGGCCGACCATCGGCGCAGTTCCTGTGCGCGGTAGTCCATGCGCGAGGGGTGGCGGTCTTTCGGAACCTGCCCGCCGGTGCGCGGGAAAAGGGCCATGGGGTCCAGCGGTTTGTATGTGATGGTGGCGCCGTGCTTTGCGGCAATCTGCTCAAGCCGCTGGCCTGCCAGATAGGTAAAGGGCGAAATCGCCGCGAAGTAATAGTCGATATGGGCCATGGCAGCCTCCCTTTCGGTTTGAGCCAAGGCTAACCCGGTGCTAAGCGGTGTCAACGCTGCTTGACCCAGGAATCGCCCATGCCCGCGCTGACCGAACCGAAACTGATCTCTGGCAATGCCAATATGACGCTGGCCAAATCCATTGCGCGGCGCATGTCGATGCACCGGGGGATGAGCGTGGGTCTGGTGGATGCGCGGGTCGAGCGGTTCAACGATCAGGAGATTTTCGTTGAGGTGTTCGAGAATGTGCGCGGCGAGGATATGTACATCATCCAGTCCACGTCGAACCCGGCCAACGACAACCTGATGGAACTGCTGATCATGACCGATGCGCTGCGCCGGTCGTCAGCGGCGCGGATCACGGCGGTCATCCCCTATTTCGGCTATGCCCGGCAGGACCGGCGGGCCAAGGCGCGCACGCCGATTTCGGCCAAGCTGGTGGCAAACCTGATCACCGAGGCGGGGGTTGACCGGGTGCTGACGCTGGATTTGCACGCGGCGCAGATTCAGGGGTTCTTCGACATTCCGGTGGACAACCTTTATGCGTCACCCGTGTTCGCGCTGGATATCGAGCATCATTTTGCCGGCAAACTGGCCGATCTGATGGTGGTATCGCCGGATGTGGGCGGGGTGGCACGGGCCCGCGATCTGGCCAAGCGGATCAACGCGCCACTGGCGATTGTGGACAAGCGGCGCGAAAAGGCCGGTGAAGTGGCGGAAATGACAGTGATCGGCAATGTGGCGGGCAAGGTCTGCATCATCGTTGATGACATCTGCGATACGGCGGGCACCCTTTGCAAGGCGGCAGAAGTGCTGATGGAAAACGGCGCGACCGAGGTGCATTCCTATATCACCCACGGCGTGCTGTCTGGCCCGGCGGTTGAGAGGGTGCAGAATTCGGTGATGAAATCGCTGGTGATCACCGATTCGATTGAGCCGACCGAGGCCGTGCGGGCCGCAAAGAACATCCGTATCGTGCCGACGGCCCCGATGTTTGCGCAGGCGATCCTGAACATCTGGAACGGCACCTCGGTGTCGTCGCTGTTCGAAGTCGAAACGCTGGTGCCGATCTATGAAGGCATGTATTCGCGCTGATGTTCTGGCGTGATGGGCCGATGGCCCATTCTACGCGACATCCCAGTCATCATCGGACTTGACCGCGCCAATGGCCATCCAATCTGCGCGAATGCGGGCAATACGGGTGTCGCCCCAAGTACGGAACACGATGTGAAAGCCTTTTGCCGTGATATGCTCGGCGGTGATGTCGGCGCGGCTGTTGGCCTTGTGGTCCATATCCCACATGCCAATGGACACATGCACGGCGGGCGGCTCGACAAAGGGTTCCTTGAAGGTGACGATATGCCGGCTGTCGCGCGGGCCATTGCCCGTCCACATGACGCCGTCATCGGCAAAATCAGAGAACAGCACCCGCGTGCCCTGCACGATGCCAAAACTGCCAGATGAAATGCGTTTCATGCCAATCCTGCTGTCGTCTGCGTGATCATCATATCTGCAAAAGCTGGCAAAATTCAGTCCTTATGAAAAAAGGCCCCGGCATGCGGGGCCTGTTTCCAATGTCACTGTTGCCGGAATGTCAGTGACCGGCCGCTGCCCGCGCGGCAATCATGTCGGCAACCAGCTTTTCCGCACCATCCTTGTCATCCGTCGTGGCCGCGGCCTCGCGCGCTTCGGCGATCAGGCTGTCGAACAGGGCGCCATTCGCCTCGTCCAGCGGCACGGCGCGTTCTGCCAGCACGGACACGCCCGCCGACGTGATCTCGGCAAAGCCACCGGTGACCACATAGGTCGTCGTTCCGCCTGCAGCGACCGCGCGCAGCAGGCCGGGGCGCAGGGTTGTGATGGTGGGCGCGTGCCCTTCCATTGCCGTCAGATCACCATCCGCACCGGGGATCTGCACCTCGGACACATCGGCAGAGGCAAGGCGGCGCTCGGGGGTCACGATATCGACACGCATGGTCGTCTCCTTCGGTCAGTCAGACTGCGCCCAGGCGCAGGATGAATTGGTTGCGTTTCTCGAACACCAGATCAAGCCCGTGTTCAATGGCAAAAGCGTCGACAGCGCGTTTCACCCCGGCATGCTGGCTGTCAGGGTCGGTGAAATAGTCGTCACCCATGATCACGCCACCCGATTTCATCTTGGGCAGGATCGCCTTCAGATCGGCCATGACCATGTCATAGGCATGATGCGCATCAAGATAGACCCAGTCGAAATGCCCGTCCGGCATGCCCGCCAGGAAAGACTCGCCATAGTCAACCTTGACCTTCACGATGCCGGGATAGCGTTGCTCCAGCGTCCGGGCCTGCAGCAGGGTTTCCCGCGTTGTCAGTTGGCCAAAGTTGGTATAGCGGCCCCAGTTCGGGTAGGTTTCGCCATGCAGCTTGTGCCAGGGGTCGACCAGATACAGGCGTGCAGGGCGAAATTCGCTGGCCAGCACATCAGCAAAATGCGCCCAGAACACGCCGATTTCCGCACCGATGCCACCGGGGGCAACATAGTTGCACATGAACCGCCGTGTTTCGGCATGCCATGCTTCGCGGTGGCTGGCGCGCGTGAATTCTGCCGGATCAGCGAAAGGCACCGCATTGGGGGGCGGCGCAGGGGTGCCAGGCGCAGCAGCGGCCATGACTGACACCCCCCGTTGCCCTTAGGCCGCCGCAGCAGCCAGACGCTGCGCCTTGGCCTTCACTTCCTCGATGTCGCCGACCATGTAGAAGGCGGCCTCGGGCAGGTGATCATATTCACCGGCCACAACCGCCTTGAACGATGCGATGGTCTTTTCCAGCGGCACCTGCACACCATCCGAACCCGTGAACACCTTGGCCACGTCGAACGGCTGCGACAGGAAGCGCTGGATCTTGCGCGCGCGGGCCACGGTCAGTTTGTCTTCTTCGCTCAGTTCGTCCATCCCAAGGATGGCGATGATGTCTTGCAGCGACTTGTAGCGCTGCAGCACACCCTGCACCGAACGCGCCACATCATAATGTTCCTGCCCCACGATGCGCGGGTCCATCAGACGGCTGGTGCTGTCCAGCGGGTCCACCGCCGGGTAGATCCCCAGTTCCGAAATGGCGCGCGACAGGTTGGTCGTGGCGTCAAGGTGGGCGAATGAGGTGGCTGGTGCAGGGTCGGTAAGGTCATCTGCCGGCACATAGATGGCCTGCACGGATGTGATCGAACCTGCCTTGGTCGAGGTGATGCGTTCCTGCAGGGCACCCATGTCGGTGGCCAGCGTCGGCTGATAGCCCACGGCCGAAGGGATACGGCCCAGAAGCGCGGACACTTCCGAACCGGCCTGGGTAAAGCGGAAGATGTTGTCGACGAAGAACAGAACGTCTGTGCCCGACTGGTCACGGAACTGTTCAGCCAGTGTCAGGCCCGACAGCGCCACGCGCATCCGCGCCCCCGGCGGTTCGTTCATCTGCCCGTAGACAAGTGCCACTTTGGACTTGGTCATGTCTTCCAGGTTGATAACGCCGGATTCGATCATCTCGTGATACAGGTCGTTGCCCTCACGGGTGCGTTCGCCCACACCGGCAAACACCGAATAGCCCGAGTGCACTTTGGCAATGTTGTTGATCAGTTCCATGATCAGAACGGTTTTGCCCACGCCGGCACCGCCGAACAGGCCGATCTTGCCGCCCTTGGCATAGGGGGCCAACAGGTCGATCACCTTGATACCGGTGACAAGGATTTGCGATTCTGTTGCCTGATCCGAAAAGTCGGGGGCGGGCTGGTGAATCGGGCGGGTTTCCGTGGCATTGACCGGGCCGCGTTCATCCACAGGCTCGCCGATCACGTTCAGGATGCGCCCCAGTGTGGCATCGCCCACCGGCACGGCAATCGGGCTGCCCAGATCGGCCACGGGCGCACCGCGCACCAGCCCCTCGGTTGCGTCCATCGCGATGGCGCGCACGGTGTTTTCGCCCAGATGCTGGGCCACTTCCATCACCAGACGCTTGCCGTTGTTGGTGGTTTCAAGCGCGTTCAAGATCGCGGGCAGCGCGCCTTCGAACTGCACGTCGACCACGGCGCCGATGATCTGGGTGATCTTGCCCGCCGCGGCAGCGGCCTTGGGTGCTTTTGCCATATCGTTTCTCCGGTTCCTACGTCAGAGCGCTTCTGCGCCCGAAATGATTTCAATCAGTTCTTTGGTGATCGCGGCCTGGCGCGAACGGTTGTACTGGATGGTCAGGCGATTGATCATGTCGCCCGCGTTGCGGGTGGCATTGTCCATCGCGCTCATCCGTGCGCCCTGTTCGGACGCCCCGTTTTCCAGCAGGGCCGTGAAGACCTGTGTGGCAACGCCACGCGGCAGAAGATCGGCAAGGATGCCTTCTTCGCTGGGTTCGTAATCATAAAGCGCCGTGGGCGCATCGGTCGCAAACACCGCCGGGATCACCTGCTGTGCCGTCGGAATCTGGCTGATGACCGACTGGAAGCGGTTGAAGAACAGCGTCGCGACGTCAAATTCGCCCTGTTCGAACCGCGACAGGATATCGCGGGCAATCGCCTGGGCATTGGCATAGCCAAGACGCTTGACCTCGGACAGGTCGACATGGCCGACAAAGTGATCAGCCAGATCGCGGCGCAGTTGTTCGCGGCCTTTCTTGCCGACGGTCAGGATCTTGACCGTCTTGCCAGCGGCAAGCAGCCGCTGGGCATGGCCACGGGCCAGACGCGCGATCGACGAGTTGAAGCCGCCGCACAGCCCGCGTTCTGCCGTCATCACAACCAGCAGGTGCACCTTGTCGGTGCCGGTGCCTGACAACAGGCGCGGTGCGCTGTCCGATTGCCCGACCGAGCCCGCAAGCCCGGCCATCACGGCATTCATCCGTTCGGCATAGGGGCGCGCGGCCTCGGCGTTTTCCTGGGCACGACGCAGTTTGGCCGCAGCGACCATCTGCATCGCCTTGGTGATCTTCCGCGTGTTTTTCACGCTTCCGATCCGGTTTTTAAGGTCCTTCAGGCTGGGCATCGTGTGATCCCCAAACCCTTAGACGAAGTCTTTTGCGAAGGCGTCAAGCTCGGCCCGGATCGCTTTTTCCAGATCACCGGCCACCTTGCGGTCTTTCGCGGTGATATCGTCCAGCAGCGCCTTGCCCTTGCCGCGCAGATGCTTGAGCAGACCTGCCTCATAGCGACCCACGTCCTTGACGGGCACCTTGTCCAGATAACCGTTCGTGCCGGCAAAGATGATGCAGACAATCTCGGCATTGGTCAGCGGCGAATACTGGGCCTGTTTCATCAGTTCGGTCAGACGGGCGCCACGGTTCAACAGCTGCTGCGTGGAGGCGTCAAGGTCAGACCCGAACTGCGCAAAGGCCGCCATCTCGCGGTACTGCGCCAGTTCCAGCTTCACCTTGCCGGCCACCGATTTCATGGCGTTGGTCTGGGCGGATGAACCCACACGCGACACCGACAGACCGGTGTTCACGGCCGGACGCACGCCCTGATAGAACAGTTCGGTTTCCAGGAAGATCTGGCCATCGGTGATCGAGATCACGTTTGTCGGAATGAAGGCCGACACGTCACCACCCTGGGTTTCGATGATCGGCAAGGCCGTCAGCGAGCCCGCGCCGAAATCTTCACCCAGCTTTGCCGAACGTTCCAGCAGACGAGAATGCAGATAGAACACGTCACCCGGATACGCCTCGCGCCCTGGCGGGCGGCGCAGCAGCAACGACATCTGGCGGTAGGCCACGGCCTGCTTGGACAGATCATCATAGATGATCAGCGCATGACGGCCATTGTCACGGAAGAATTCGGCCATTGCGGTTGCGGCGTAGGGTGCCAGGAACTGCATTGGCGCGGGGTCCGATGCGGTGGCTGCCACGACGATCGTGTAGGCAATCGCACCGGTTTCTTCCAGCTTTTTCACCAGCTGCGCCACGGTCGAGCGTTTCTGCCCGATGGCGACATAGATGCAATACAGCTTTTTCGATTCGTCCGAACCGGCCGCCTCGTTATAGGTTTTCTGGTTCAGGATCGTGTCCAGCGCCACGGCGGTCTTGCCGGTCTGGCGGTCACCGATGATCAGCTCGCGCTGGCCACGGCCAACCGGGATCATCGCGTCAACGGCCTTGAGGCCTGTTGCCATGGGTTCATGCACCGATTTGCGGGGGATGATGCCCGGGGCCTTGACGTCGGCCACGCGGCGTTCGGTTGATTTGATCGGGCCCTTGCCGTCGATCGGGTTGCCCAGACCATCCACAACGCGGCCCAGCAGCGCGTCGCCTGCAGGCACGTCCACGATGGACTTGGTGCGCTTGACGGTGTCGCCTTCCTTGATGTCCTGGTCGGACCCGAAGATCACGATACCGACGTTGTCGATTTCACATCTCACCGGCCTGCACATTGTCCAGACCATGGACGCGGGCAATACCGTCACCGACGGACAGCACGCGGCCCACTTCCGACACTTCGGCATCCTTGCCAAAGTTCTTGATCTGATCCTTCAGGATTGCCGAGATTTCAGCTGCCTGGATTCCCATCACCCAACCTCTTTCATTGCATTCTGGAGTGCCGCGAGCCGCGCCTTGACCGAAGTGTCGATCATGGTCGAGCCGAGCTTGACGATTAGCCCGCCGATGAGGGATTCATCGACAGTCGCGTTCAGTTTCACGGTCTTGCCGACCTTGGCCTTCAGGGTCTCGGCAAGTTTCTTGGCCTGTGCGGCGGTCAGCTTGGTGGCCGAAACCACATCTGCTGTCACTTCGCCCTTTTCAGCGGCGATCCGCGCCTGCAAATCGGCGATGAACTGCGGCACCACGAACAGGCGGCGCTTGCTGGCCATCAGCGCAAGGGTATTTGTGGTCAGGCCCGACAGGCCCAGCTTTGCGGCGATGGCAGCAATCGCGCGGGCCTGATCATCGCGTGCGATCACCGGTGATGCCACCATATCCGCCAGCGCGGGGCTGACGGCAAAGGCATCTGCCAGCGCCGCGGCATCAGCCTCGAGTGCCGCAAGGCCCTTTGCGTCTTTTGCCAGATCAAAAAGTGCCGCTGCATAGCGCGCAGCAATTCCGGTCGAGATCGAAACTGATTCCGCCACGGTATCCCTTCCGCTGTTGGTGCTAACCTGTTGAACCTGCTCAGCACAGATTTACGGGCCTGCGTGTCACAAGGGCGCAAACAGGGGCTGTCTGCGTCTTGAATTCGGGGCGTCTCTAGCAGAGCGTCGCAGACCCCGCAACCACGTTAAGGCGTGATTTACCTGCGCGGATTGCTGCATTTTCACGCAGTTTCAGGCGGGCTTGCCGGTGCGGGCCGAAATGCCCGCGTCGCGCGGTGCCAATGGCGGGTTTTTACCAACCGTTCGGGTTGCCTGCGACGATGGTTCCCGTGCCCTCGTCACCACGGTCTGCAACCCATGTGACCTGATCACCACTGATGCGCGCGCCCCAGCAGGTGGCAGGATCGCTGCCATAGGCAAAGCACATGCTGTTGCCGTCAATCGACCATGTTCCGGCATAATCGGCGGCGCGAATGGCGCCGTCGGGGGCATAATATTCGGTATAGGCCCCCGAAGCGAGCATGCTGCCCATCACCGTATTGCCGACCAGCGCCTCTTTGATCTGCGCGCCTGTGGCCAGATCGTCGGCCGTGGCAGGGGTGGCCAGCGCGACCAAAGACAGAAAGACCGGCACGATGTAACGCGACATGACGCATTCCCCGAGATGACATCCTCGTTGCACCTTAGTGGCCGGCTGGCCTGCGTCAACTGAGGAAAGCCAGACCATCCAGAGACAGGCCCAGGGCCGGGGCGACCTGCTGCAGGCGGGCACGGGCCAGTGTCCAGTCCGCACTGCGGGCAGCAAACAAGGTGGCCTGCGATTGCAGGATCCTGCCGTCGGCCAGAATCTTGAGATGATTGGCGCGCAGTGTCTCACCGCTTGAGGTGATATCGGCAATCGCCTCGGCCGTCAGGTTCTTGACCGTGCCTTCGGTCGCACCCTGGCTGTCGACCAGCTGATAATCCGCAACACCGGCGCGTGTCAGGAAATCACGCACAAGGCGGTGATACTTTGTGGCAATGCGCAGGCGGAAACCGTGGCGCAACCGGAAGGCTGCGGCGGCAGCGTCCAGATCATCCAGTGTGTCGACATCGATCCAGGCCTGGGGTACCGCGATGATCAGATCCGCCTGACCAAAGCCAAGGTCGGCCAGTGGGGCCACCTGTGCGGCCCAGTCGGCCAGCTTTTCCTGCACAAGGTCATTGCCGGTGACGCCAAGGTGAATGCGCCCGGCGGCAAGTTCATAGGGAATCTCGCCTGCCGACAGCAAGACAAGCTCTAGCCCCGATGCTCCGTCGATGTGCCCGGCATATTCGCGCCCGTCGGCCGATTTGCGCATGGTCAGCCCACGGCTGCCAAACCAGTCAAAGCACTGCTCCATCAACCGGCCTTTTGAGGGGACGCCGATCTTCATGTGTTGCCTTTCAGCCGGGCGACAAGGCCGGGGCGGATGACGCCACCGACAGCGGGGATGGACCGACCCTGCCCCAGCACGGCGGTCAGCGCATCATAGCGCCCGCCCGAGGCGACGGGGGCAAGGCTGGGGTCAGCGGCGTGAAAGCTGAAGACGAAGCCATCATAATATTCAAGGGTGGACTGCATGTGGGTGGTCGCAAAGGGCAGGGTTTCGATGGCAATCCCTTGGGCCTTCATTGCGGCCAGACGCAGGCCCAGTTGCGCCACGGCATCGGTAATCCACGGCAGGGTGTTACGCAGGCCCGCCAACCGCGCCATCGCCTGTGGCGCGGGCGCGCTGATCGACAAAAGCTGATCCAGCGCGTCGGCCTCGGGCGCAGCGATTGGTGGGGCGGCGGCGTCCTCGATCAGGGCACTTGCCCGAAACGCGATGTCATCGGCATCACGCAGGCCAACGAACTGGCCTGCAGCGGCGATCAGCGCCTGCGGCGTGTCCTTTGCCAGGTGTTCCAGCAGGGCCTTGCGCGCCGCAGGCATGGGCGCGCGGCCAGCGAAACGGTCAAGCAGCGCGTGAAAGCGTTTGGGCCGCCAGACATGGCGCAGCAGCGCGGCCTTGCGGCGTTCTGTGGTCGACAGGCCGCGCACGGCAGCCATCAGAATGCCGATATCGCCCGTGCCCGGCTGCAGGTTAAGGGGGGCAAGCAGGCGCGCGAAAAGGGCAAAGACCTCGGCATCGGCCTGTTCCGGGGCTGAGCGGTCAAACACCTCATACCCGACCTGCAGGTATTCGGATGGCCTTGTGGTGGGGCGGTCCTGTTTGCGGAACACCTCACCCAGATAGGCATAGCGCGCGGGTTCAGCGCCATGGGTCATATGCGCCTGCACCACGGGAACGGTGAAATCGGGGCGCAGCATCATCTCGCCGCGCAGGGGGTCTTGCGTGGTATAGGCGCGGGCGCGGATATCCTCGCCATAAAGATCAAGCAAAGTGTCGGCTGGCAGCAGGATGTCGGCGTCAACCGGCACGGCACCAGCGGCAAGGAAAGCAGCGAACAGCGTCTCTGCTTCGGCGCGGATGGCAGATTTGGGGGTCATGTGGTCTGCCCTTGCAGGCTGGGCGCCTCCCCTCCCCCCTTGTGGGGAGGGGCCGGGGGTGGGGGGCTTTGCGGCAAACCGCGCAGTTGCAGGCCGCAAGGTGGCCCCCCCACCCTCTCCCTCCCCCACGCGGGGGGAGGGAAGCACCCGGCGTTGACGGTCTGGGTCGTGGAAATGGTCACTGGCCCAGCATCTTTCGCACAGCAGCCACCAGATCAGCGCGAGGAACCTCTACCTGCGCCGGGCGGTCTTTCCATTCTTCCAGCGTCGCGTTCTGCGCGATCTGCGCGCCAAGGATCAGGTCTTTCAGGATGACCGTGCCCTTGTCCGCCTCGTTCCCGCCCTGGATCACCGCGATTGGACTGCCGCGTTTATCCGCATATTTCAACTGGTTGCCAAAGTTCTTGGGGTTGCCCAGATACACTTCCGCCCGGATGCCCGCATTGCGCAGGTCTGCCACCATGCCGAAGTAATCCGCCATCCGGTCCCGGTCCATCACCGTCACCACCACCGGCCCCTGCGCCACAGCCCCCGCCCGCCCCTTGGCCCGCAAGGCCGCAAGCAGCCGGTCCACCCCGATGGAAACCCCCGTCGCCGGCACATCCTGCCCGGTAAAGCGCTTGACCAAACCGTCATAGCGCCCGCCACCCGCCACCGACCCAAACTGCCGCTTGCGCCCCTTTTCATCAAGGATTTCAAAGGTCAGTTCCGCCTCGAACACCGGGCCGGTGTAGTAGCCAAGGCCGCGGACGCAGGAGGGATCAATAATGATGCGGTCGGGGCCGTAGCCCTGAGCCGACAGAAGCGAAGCGATCTGTTCCAGCTCGCCTACCCCTTCG
>JALOSO010000007.1 GCA_025458385.1 Paracoccaceae bacterium
GTCAGCTATACCGATTGCGCCCCGCCCGCCGATGTGCTGGCCGACCTTGGGCGGCTGGAAACCATCTGGGCCTGGGCGCGCAGGTCGACCGGGTCGACCGGACCGTGGCTTTGCGGCGACTATTCCATTGCCGATGTGTTCTTTGCCCCCGTTGCCACCCGGATTGCCACCTACAACTTGCCCGTCGGCCCCGATGCAATGGCCTATGTGCAGGCGCATCTGGCGCATCTGCCGTTCCGCCAATGGCGCGCGATGGGCCATGCCGATGGCGCCGACCAGCCTTTCTACGCCCGCGACTACCCGACACGCGCCTGGCCCGGCCCCACGCGCCTGCCTGCCGTCGCAGCCACGGGAACAGAGGCCGAGAACGCCACCTGTCCCTATTCGGGCCAACCCGTCACGCATGTGCTGACCCTGGACAACCGGCGCTTCGGGTTCTGCAACGCATTCTGCCGCGACAAGACCGTTGCCGACCCCGCCGCATGGCCTGCCTTCATGGCCATTTACCAATCGTAAACCATTCACCCCTTAAGCCGTTAACCAAGGTTTACGGGGTCTTGGAACGATGATTGCACGCGCCTATACCGTGGCTTTCGAGGGGATCGAGGCCCGCATCGTCGAAGTGCAATGCGCCCTTGCCCCCGGCATGCCGAATTTCGCGCTGGTCGGCCTGCCGGACAAGGCCGTGTCCGAGGCGAAGGAACGGGTGCGCGCGGCGCTGAGCGCGCTGTCGATTGCGCTGCCGTCAAAGCGCATCACCATCAACCTTTCGCCGGCCGATCTGCCAAAAGAAGGGTCGCATTTTGATCTGCCGATCGCGCTGGCGCTGCTGGCGGCGCTGGACATCCTGCCAAAGGATCTGGTTGAAGGCACGGTCGCCCTGGGGGAATTGTCGCTGGATGGCAAGCTGATCCCCGTCATCGGCGCGCTGCCGGCCGCCATGGCCGCGGCCGAGGATGACCGCCTGCTGCTGTGCCCGCGCGCCTGCGGCCCCGAGGCGGCCTGGGTCGGCGCAACGCAGGTGATCGCTGCCGCCACGTTGGACGAGGTGATCCGCCACTATACCGGGCAATCCCCGATCGCGCCGTCCACCGCGGGCGAGGTGACGGTGCCGCCCGGCCACCGCGACCTGCGCGATGTCAAAGGGCAGGAACGCGCCAAGCGCGCCCTCGAAATCGCCGCTGCGGGCCGCCACCATGTGCTGATGGTCGGCTCGCCCGGATCGGGCAAATCCATGCTCGCGGCCCGCCTGCCCGGTATCCTGCCCCCACTGTCCGCCGCCGAAGCGCTGGAAACCTCGATGGTGCATTCACTGGCGGGTCTGCTGGACGAAGGCGGGATCAGCCGCGTGCGCCCGTTTCGTGAACCGCATCACACCGCCTCGATGGCGGCCATCGTCGGCGGCGGGCGCGGGGCCAAGCCGGGTGAGATCAGCCTTGCGCATCACGGCGTCCTGTTCATGGATGAATTCCCTGAATTCCCGCGCACCGTGCTGGAAACCCTGCGCCAGCCGATCGAGACGGGTGAGGTCGTGGTGGCCCGCGCCAACGCGCATATCAAGTATCCCTGCCGGTTTCTGCTGGTGGCTGCGGCGAACCCCTGCAAATGCGGCTATCTGGGTGATCCGTCGCGCGCCTGTGCCCGCGTGCCGGCCTGCGGCGATGACTACATGGGGCGCATCTCGGGCCCGCTGATGGACCGGTTTGATCTGCGCATCGAGGTGCCGCCCGTGGCCTATACCGACCTTGACCTGCCCGCGACAGGCGACAGTTCGGCCACCGTTGCAGACCGCGTGCGCCGCGCCCGCGCGGTGCAGACCGAACGCTACAGCGGGCATGACAGCATTCACGTCAACGCCGACGCCGAGGGGGCGGTGCTGGAACAGGTGGCCACGCCTGATGCGGCAGGGCGCAGCCTGCTTGCCCGCGTCGCCGAACGGTTCGGCCTGTCAGCGCGCGGCTATCATCGCGTCTTGCGCGTCGCCCGCACGATTGCCGATCTCGAGGGGGCGGCAATGGTCAGCCAACCCCATGTCGCCGAGGCGCTGAGTTACCGTGTCAGCATCGGCACCAAGGGCTGATGCCCTGCCGGATGGCGCGCTTTTCGGTTCACTGTCCGGTCTTTTGGAACAGGCTGCGCACGAAAAGGCCCGCTGCCTGCACGGCCCTGTCCGCCTCGGGCAGGCGGCCGACCATCAGGTGCCAGCCATGGGGCGTATCGGGGGACATCTGCAGCGTCACGGCCGCCCCGAACGCCCGCAACCGCCCGGCCAGATTGACCGTGTCATCGCGCAGAATCTCGGAATCGGACGCCTGCAGCAGCACGGGCGGGCACCCCGGATAGGCGGCAAACAACGGCGAGGCGCGCGGATCATCGGCAGGATGCCCGGCCAGCACATGGCCCGCCAACAGCCCGAATGCCGCGGCCGGCAGCAGCGGATCACGCGCCTTGTTGCTGATCAGCGATTCACTTGTGCCGGTCAGATCAACCCAAGGGGAAAAGGCCACCACCCCGGCAGGTGGCGTGCCCGCCGCGCAAAGCCGCGCCAACAGGGCAAAGGCCAGCCCGCCACCCGCACTTTCCCCTGCCAGCACGATATCGTCCGGCGCATGCCCCTGCCCCAAAAGCACCGCCCAGGCGCGGTCTGCATCATCCCAGGCAGCCGGAAATGCGTGATCCGGTGCAAGACGATACTCCGGCAGCCAGACCGACAGGCCGGTTTCCTGCACCAGACGGCTGGCCAGACCCCGATGCGTGGTCGGGGAACCGACAACATAACCACCGCCATGGAAATAAAGCAGCGCCTGCTGCGTCGGCCCGCCCGGCGGGTCGTGTCGCTGCATCGCGGGATGCCCCGGCACGCCCACGGCCGCGCCGCCCCGCGCCAGAAACAGCCGCGCCGCAATGGCAAAATCACGCCGGGCAATTGCCGGGTCGGTCGTGCGCCGCAAGCGGGGCTTGGCAAAAGCCCGGAAAAACGCGTTGAGGATGGTCAGACGCAGGCTCATCCCGCGCGCTTGGCCTCGATCACCTCCCAGATGCGGGCGGCGGTATTGGTGCCGTCGAACCGCTCCAGTTCCTGAATGCCGGTGGGTGAGGTCACATTGATCTCGGTCAGCCAGTCACCGATCACGTCGATGCCCACAAACACCTGCCCTTTTTCCTTCAGCACCGGGCCGATGGTTGCACATATCTCCAGATCGCGCGGCGTCAGCCCCACCTTTTCCGGCCGCCCGCCTGCATGCATGTTCGAGCGCGTTTCGCCGGCTTGCGGTACGCGGTTGATCGCACCGACCGGTTCACCATCCACCAGGATCACCCGCTTGTCGCCCTTGGCCACATCCGGCAGGAATTTCTGCACGATCAGGGGTTCGCGGTTGATGCCTGTGAACATCTCGTAAAGCGATGCAAGGTTGCGGTCATTCGGATCCAGCCGGAAAACCCCCGCCCCGCCGTTGCCATATAGGGGCTTGAGGATGATATCGCCATGCCGCGCCTTGAAGTCGCGGATGGTCTGCAGATCGCGCGCAATGGCCGTGGGCGGGGTCAGCTGCGGAAATTGCAGCACCAGCAGCTTTTCCGGCGAATTGCGCACCCAGAACGGATCATTCACCACCAGCGTTTTCGGATGGATCATGTCCAGCAGGTGCGTCGTCGTGATGTAGCCCATGTCGAAAGGCGGGTCCTGCCGCAGCCAGACCACGTCCATCCCGGCCAGATCAACCTCGGCCTCGGGGCCATAGGTCACATGGTTGCCCACCTCGCGCCGCAGCGTGATGGGAAAGCCCCGCGCCACCACGCGCCCCTCGACAAAGGCCAGTTTGTCCGGCGTGTAAAAGAACAGCGCATGCCCGCGCGCCTGCGCCTCAAGCGCGATGCGGAACGTGCTGTCACCATTGATATTGACCCCGCCGATCGGGTCCATCTGGAACGCAACTTTCAATGGCATCTTCGATCCTTTTGTCACCCGTCCGCCCATCATCGACGTCGGCACCCCTTCATTGGCCCAAGCCCCGCAGGCTTGCAATCGCGGAACGCATCAGTCGGGCCGCGCATCCGCCAGAACCCGGATCACGCCAGTGGCATCGACCAGCGCCACATCAAAGCGCACTTCGGTCAGGCTGCCTGCTGGTTCGTGCCCGATGAATTCCTCGGCCGCGCGATAGATGCGGGCAAACTGGCGCGGGGTCAGATGCGTGACAGCGGCATCATGCGTGCGGCTTTGCTTGACCTCGACGAACACCACGACCGCCCCATCGCGCAGGATCAGATCAATTTCGCCCGCCTGCCCCCGCCAGCGCCGCGCCGCCACGATCAGGCCACGGTCTGTATAATGCCGCGCGACCTGCTCTTCAGCCGACAGACCGCCGTGATAGGACGCAGCCCCGCTCATGCCTCGCGGCCCCGCGAAAGCCCAATCTGATACACCGCGCGCCGTGGCACACCAAAGGCCTTTGCCACCTCGCCTGCCGCGTCCTTCAGCGTCATCGTCTGCAAGGCCGCCTCAAGCGCGTCTTCCAGTGTCGCCGTACTGGTTGCGGCCAGTGGTGCCCGGTCCAGCAGCAGCACGATCTCGCCTTTCAGTGTCCGGCCCGCAATCTGTGCCGCAATTTCGGCAAGCGTGCCCCGCACGACTTCTTCGAAGCGCTTGGTCAACTCGCGGCACAGCACGGCATTGCGCCCTTCCCCATGCGTTTCCATGGCTGCGGCGATCAGGCGTTCAACCCGCTTTGGCGATTCGTACAAGACCACCGTCGCCTGCATCCCAGCCAGATCGGCAAGAAACGCCGCCCGCGCTTTTTCGGTTACCGGCGGAAAACCCGCGAAGAGGAACCGGTCTGTCGGCAGGCCTGACACCATCAGCGCACATAGCACCGCCGATGCGCCCGGCGCCGCAAGCACCGGCACACCCGCCGCAATCGCCAGACGCGACAGCTGATAGCCCGGATCAGCCACCAGTGGCGTGCCTGCCTCCGAGGCATAGGCCACAGACTTGCCCTCTTCCAATGCGCGCAACAGACGGCTGCGGACGGCGTCCCAGTTGTGTTCATGAAAGGCGATCAGCGGACGGCCCTGCAAGGCGATGCCATGGATTTCCATCAGGTGGCGCAGCGTGCGGGTATCTTCGGCGACCAGCACATCAGCGCCGGCCAGCACATCCAGCGCCCGCAGCGTGATATCGCGTGCCGCACCGATGGGTGTCGCCACAAAATGCAGCCCCGGCGGCACCTTGCGGGCATCGGGCAGATGGGCGGGGGAAGTTGTGCCAAAGGTCACGGGGGCCGGTCCTGACAAGTTTACATCGCCCGCACTTCCGCTATACGATGCAGCAAGCTGCAATTCGTGTCCTTGGTGGGGAAATCGCATGTTGTCCGTTTTAAGCCGGGCCCGCAAGTCGCTGGGCCAGTTTGCATTCAGCCTTGTCGCAATGGTGGGCCTTGCGGCCTGCGTGCCGACCGGCGGCGGGCAGTCCGGGCCCCGGCTGGATACCTCGGCCCCGGTGCCGATCGCGCTGCTTGTGCCCGCCGGATCAGGGGCGGCACAGGATGAGTTGCTGGCACGCAATCTGGTCAACGCCGCCCGCCTTGCGATTTCGGATCTTTCCGGTGCGCAGATCGATTTGCGGGTCTACAACACGGCCGGCGCGCCGGATCAGGCCGCCGCGATGGCGGTCAAGGCGGTGGATGAGGGCGCGGTGCTGATCCTTGGTCCGCTGAACGGGATCGAGGCGAACGCTGCAGGCAATGCCGTTGCCGGACGCGGGATCAACATTCTGTCGTTCTCGAACAATGCCGATATCGCAGGCGGCAATGTGTACGTGCTGGGCACGACCTATCCCAACATCGCATCGCGCCTTGCCAATTACGCCGTGCGCAATGGTGCCCCGCGCATTGCAATCGTGCATGATCAGGATGTTGCCGGCAATGCCGGCCGCGCCGCGATGGAGGCCGCGATCAGCCGTGCGGGTGGCACGGTTGCCGGTGTGTTCAGTTACGAACTGTCGCAGAACGGCATCGCGACAGCCGGGCCCGGCATCGCCGACCGCGTGCGGAATTCTGGCGCGAACGCCGTGTTCCTGACGGCCACGCCCGTCGGGGCGTTGCCGCTGATCTCGCAGACGTTGCGCGACAATGGCGTCACACCCGATATGCAGCGCTATATCGGCATTTCCCGCTGGGATACCCCGCGCGAGGTGCTGTCATTGCCCGGCGTGCAGGGCGGCTGGTTCACCCTGCCTGACCAGACGCGCTATCCCCAGTTCGTGCAACGCTATCAGGCGGCCTATGGCAGCGCGCCAGAGCCGATTGCCGGTCTGGCCTATGACGGGATTGCCGCCGTGGGTGCCCTGATCCGGCAGGGAAATGCCAATGCGTTTTCGGCGTCGGGCCTGACCCAGAACGCCGGCTTTGAAGGGGTCAGCGGCATTTTCCGTTTTCGGTCTGATGGCACCAACGAACGGGGGCTTGCCGTCATGCAGGTGCAGAATGGCACAGCCGTCGTCGTCGACCCCGCGCCGCGCAGCTTTGGTGGGGGCGGGTTCTGACCGCAGCGCCGCACGCCTTGGCCGACCACGCGCCGCAGCAGACCGCAGCCCCTTCACCCTATGGTGCGGGGGCTGATCTTTCGCAGGCCCCCGCACCAATGGCCAAGACCGCCGCCGCGCTGGCCGCAGACATTGGGGCGGCCCTTGCCGGCATCACAGAGGCCCGCGCGGCCCGCAGCATTGCGGTCCAGCATCTGCTGGCCCATCGTTTGGCAACCATCACCCGGCTGACACAGGCGTTCGAGGCCGCCCCCACCACCGCACGGCCCCTGACCGCTGCGATTGCCGCCTTGACAGACACCATCGTGTGCACTGCCTTTCTGGTCGCCAGCCGCCATCTGCACCCTTTGGCCAACCCGACCGATTCCGAACGCATGGCGGTGCTTGCCGTCGGTGGATATGGCCGCGCCGAAATGGCCCCGGCATCGGATGTCGATCTGTTGTTCCTGACCCCCTGGAAGGTCACGCCCTGGGCTGAATCCGTCATTGAATCGATGCTCTACATCCTGTGGGACGTAAAGCTGAAGGTCGGCCATGCCAGCCGGACGGTGAAGGATTGCCTGCGCCTCGCGCGCGAGGACATGACCATCCGCACCGCCCTGCTGGAGCATCGCTTCATCATCGGGGATACCGGGCTGGGGCAAGAGGTGGGTGACAGGCTCTGGGCCGATCTGTTCAGTGGCACGGGGCCCGAGTTCATCGAGGCCAAACTTGCCGAACGGACGGAACGGCACCGCCGGCAAGGCGGGCAGCGCTATGTGCTGGAACCCAATGTCAAGGAAGGCAAAGGCGGCCTGCGCGATCTGCAGACGCTTTACTGGATCGGCAAATACCTTCACCGGGTGCCAAGTGCCGACGGGCTGGTCGGGGCGGGCCTGCTGAACCGTGACGAATTCGAAGGCTTTGCGCGTGCCGAAGATTTTCTTTGGGCCGTGCGCAGCCATCTGCATCTGGTGACAGGCCGCGCGATGGACCAGCTGACCTTCGATCTGCAGGTCGAGGTTGCGGCCCGCATGGGTTATGCCGATACCGGCGGGCGCCGCGCGGTTGAGGTCTTCATGCAGGACTATTTCCGCCATGCCACCCGCGTGGGCGAGTTGACCAGCATCTTTCTGGCCGAGCTTGAGGCCCGCCATGCCAAAGGCGAGGCCCGGCTGATGGGATTTTTCCGGCGGCACAAACGGGTGCGGGCCGGGTTGAAACTCGTGCAGGGCCGCATCGACGCCGCGGACCCGCAGGGGTTTCTGGCCGACAAGCTGAACCTGCTGCGGGTCTTCGAAGAGGCACTGCGGACGGGCTATCTGCTGCATCCCAACATCATGCGCCTGTTGGCCGCGAACCTGCATCTGATCGACGAAGATTTGCGCGACAGCCCCGAGGCGATCCAGATCTTCCTCGATCTGTTGCTGAAACACGGCAACCCCGAACGCGCCTTGCGGCGGATGAACGAACTGGGCGTTCTGGCGGCCTTTATCCCGGAATTCGAACCCATCGTCGCCATGATGCAGTTCAACGTCTACCACCACTACACGGTCGACGAACACATCATCCAGACCATCAGCACCCTTGCCCAGATCGAACGTGAAGAGCTGACCGAAGAACTTCCCGTTGCCTCTGGCATCCTCAAGCAAGGCGTCAACCGCAAGGTGCTCTATGTGGCCCTTCTGATGCATGACATCGGCAAGGGCCGCCCCGAGGATCATTCGATCCTTGGCGCGCAGATTGCCCGGCGCGTGGCCCCGCGCCTTGGCCTGACGGCCGAGGAGGTGGAAACCGTCGAATGGCTGGTGCGCTATCACCTCTTGATGTCCGACATGGCACAGAAACGCGATATCGGCGATCCGCGCACGGTGCGTGATTTTGCCAAGGCCGTGAAAACCCGCAAGCGCCTTGATCTTCTTTGCGTGCTGACGGTTTGCGATATCCGTGGCGTCGGCCCCGGCACCTGGAACAACTGGAAGGCCATGCTGCTGCGCCAGCTTTACCGCGAAACGGCAGCAGCCCTTGAAGGCGGACTGGAAAGCATCAACCGCGAAAATCGCGAAGATGAGGCGAAAGGCGCGCTCGGAAAGCTGTTGTCGGGGTGGGATGCAACGGCGCTGACGACCGAAGGGAACCGGCATTACGCACCCTATTGGCAAGGCCTGTCGACCGCCACCCATGCCGTCTTTGCAAACCTGCTGATCGATCTGCCCGATAACGAAATTCGTATCGACCTGCACCCTGACCCAGACCGCGATGCCACCCGCGCCTGCTTTGCGCTTGTTGATCACCCCGGCATCTTTTCGCGCCTTGCCGGGGCGCTTGCGCTTGTGGGTGCCAACGTCGTGGACGCCCGCACCTATACGTCCAAGGATGGCTATGCCACCGCCGTCTTCTGGGTGCAGGATGTTGAGGGCAAGCCTTATGAGATCAGCCGCCTGCCCCGCCTGCGCGCCACCATCGAGAAAACCCTGAAGGGTGAGGTGATCGCGCGCGAGGCGCTGAAGGACCGCGACAAGATCAAGAAACGCGAACGCGAGTTCCGTTTCCCGACCCACATCACCTTCGACAACGAAGGATCTGAAATCTATACGATCATCGAGGTTGATACCCGCGACCGGCCCGGTCTGCTGTATGATCTGACGCGCACGCTGGCGGCCAACAACATCTACATCGCATCAGCCGTGATCGCGACCTATGGTGCACAAGTCGTCGACACATTCTACGTCAAGGACATGTTCGGGCTAAAGCTGCATCAGAAACCCCGGCAGGAAGCCCTTGATCGTAAACTTCGCCAAGCCATCATAGATGGCGCAGAGCGCGCGGCGGGCTGACATGGCACTGATCCGCAATGTCATCACCCTTGGCGGCTGGACGCTGCTTTCACGTGGCGCGGGCTTTGCGCGCGACATGATGATGGCCGCCTACCTTGGCGCGGGGCCGGTGGCCGATGCCTTCAACGTCGCCTTCTCGCTGCCCAACATGTTCCGCCGGTTCTTTGCCGAAGGTGCCTTCAACATGGCCTTCGTGCCGATGTTCGCCAAAAAGCTTGAAGGCGGCGAAGACCCCAAGGGCTTTGCCCAATCCGCCTTCAGCGGCATGACGGCGCTTTTGCTTTTCATCTCTGTCATCGGCACCTTCGCCATGCCATGGCTTGTCTGGCTGATGGCCAGCGGGTTTGTCGGCGATGATCGCTATCCCCTTGCCATCACCTATGGCCAGATCGGGTTCTGCTATCTTTTGTTCATCAGCCTTGTTGCCCTGCTCTCTGGTGTCCTGAACGCCCATGGCCGCTTTACCGAGGCCGGATTTGTGCCGGTACTGATGAACCTTATCTTCATCGCCGCCATGCTGATCGCCGCAAATCGGGGCTGGGATATGGGCCTGACCCTTGCATGGACCGTGCCGATCACCGGCATCGCCCAACTTGCCTTCACATGGTTTGCGGCCGCCCGCATTGGCTATGTCCTGTTTCCTGGCCTGCCGCGCCTGACGCCCGAACTCAAACGCCTTGCGATCATTGCAGGCCCCGCCTTGCTTGCGGGCGGCGTTGTGCAGATCAACCTCCTCGTCGGCCGCACGGTTGCCAGCCATACCGAGGGGGCCATCTCTTGGCTTGTTTACGCTGACCGCCTGTATCAGCTGCCCCTTGGCGTTGTCGGCATCGCCATCGGGACCGTCCTGCTGCCCGACCTGTCGCGCCGCTTGCGCGCGGGCGATGCCATTGGCGGGCGTGATAGCCTTAATCGTGGTGCCGAATTCGCCCTTGCCCTGACCCTGCCCGCCGCCGTGGCGCTGATCGCCATCGCCCTGCCGCTGGTGCAGGTGCTGTATCAACGCGGGGCATTTACGGCCGCCGATAGCACGGCAACTGCCCTTGTGCTGGCCATCTATGGCGCGGGCCTGCCCGCCTTTGTGCTGCACAAGGTGCTGCAACCCTTGTTCTATGCGCGCGAGGATACCAAGCGCCCGTTCCGCTATGCCGTGATGTCCATGGTCCTGAACGCCGCGATTGCGGTGGGCCTGATGCCGCTGATCGGCTTTGCCGCCGCAGCCCTTGCGACCACCTTGGCTGGATGGATCATGGCGCTGCAGCTGTGGCTCGGGTCGCGCCAGATGGGCGATGAGGCGCGGCTGGATGCGCGCCTGCGCCAGCGTCTGCCGCGCATCGTGATCGCCTCGCTGGTTATGGGGGCCGTCCTGTGGGGGGCGGCTTGGGGGCTATCCGGGCCGCTCGCCGATGCAGGCTGGCGCTACCTTGCACTGATTGGGCTGATCGGGCTGGGCATCGTCAGCTATTTTGGCAGCGGCGTGGCCATTGGCGCATTCAAGCTGTCAGACTTTCGCAAACTCCGGCGATAGCTGTTCCGGGTGCCCGGAATTTTCGAAAATTCCGGTCCGATTTCTTCGAAGAAATCGGCTTTGGCCCCACCCTCTGGCCCGGATAAACCTGCCTCACCGCTCGCGCAGCCGCGCCTTCACCCGCGCCCAGCCGCCCGGGCTGACGACAAAGCTCAACCCGAACCCTGCCACAAAGCCCGCAATCTCGGCCACCCACAGGGTGCCCCCGCCAAACAGCATCCCCAGCACGAACTGGAAAAACAGCAAGGCCCCGATCAGCGAAAACGCCCGGAACTGATTGGCCCCCACCGCTGCCAGCCGCACCCACATCAAAAACGTGAACGCCCCGACCAGCCCATAGACCGGCGGAAACGCCCCGGCGATGGCTGTTGTCACAAAGGGCATCGCCGCATAGACCAGCGCCGCGATGATCCCCGACCCCAGAAAAACCACGATCAACGCCCACCAGCGGAACACCTCGCCCACCATCTTGCCCAAGGCGAGCAGCATCACCACGCCAAAAACCGCACTGGTCAGATCGCCGTGCACAAAGGGGTAGCTGACCAGTCGCAGCACATCTTCAACCGGCCAGCTGCCCATCTCCAGATGCCACCGCCACAACTCGGGGAAGAACGCAAACCGCTCCAGTACCGCCACCCGCCAACCAATCCCTTCCGCCCCGCCCGCGATCCCGTTGCCCCCCGCCTGCAGCGCCAGTTCGATCAGGATCATCGGCGCAGCCAGCACCCACACAGCGGGTGGCAGGCGGTTCAAAGGCGAAGTCGTGTGGTCCATGTCACCCCGGTTGTTGACGCTGCACTTGCCCAAGGTTATGCCCTGAGGCCGGAATTTGCCAGAGGACGCCCCGATGACCACCCCCCTGCCCGCAGGTGTAACCCCCCGCATCTTTTCCGGCATCCAGCCCTCGGGTGGCCTGACCCTTGGCAACTACCTTGGCGCGCTGAAACGCTTTGTCGAAAAGCAGGACGAAGGCATCGAGACCGTCTATTGCCTTGTCGACATGCACGCCATCACGGTCTGGCAAGACCCCGCCAAGCTGCGTCATGCGACGCGCGAGGCGGCCGCGGGCTTTATCGCCGCCGGGATTGATCCTGCGCGGTCGATCCTGTTCAATCAAAGTCAGGTCACCGCACATGTGGAACTTGGCTGGATTTTCAACTGCGTGGCGCGCATGGGCTGGATGGGCCGCATGACGCAGTTCAAGGACAAGGCGGGCAAGAACAGCGAGAATGTCTCGCTTGGCCTGTTCGCCTATCCCGCGCTGATGGCCGCTGATATTCTGGCCTACCGCGCCACGATGGTGCCGGTGGGCGAGGATCAGAAGCAGCATCTGGAACTGTGCCGCGACATCGCGATCAAGTTCAACAATGACTACAAGGTGGATTTCTTTCCGGTGGTCGAACCCATCATCGAAGGGGCGGCAACGCGGGTGATGAGCCTGCGGGACGGCACCAAGAAGATGTCGAAATCCGATCCATCGGATCAAAGCCGCATCAACCTGACGGATGACGCGGATACGATCGCCGCCAAGATCCGCAAGGCCAAGACCGATCCGGAACCCCTGCCCGACAGCCTTGAAGGCCTGAAAGACCGGCCCGAGGCGCGGAACCTTGTGAACATCTACGCAGCCCTTGCCGGCGCAACGCCAGACGCCGTGGTAGGCGAATATGCGGGCGCGCAGTTTGGAAAGTTCAAGCCGGCCCTTGCCGATCTTGCCGTGGCGAAACTGTCGCCCATCACCACCGAAATGACCCGCCTGATGGCCGATCCCGCCGAAATTGACCGCATCCTTGGCGCAGGGGCCGAACGGGCCGAAACGCTTGCGCGGCCGGTGGTCGAACAGGTTTATGATATTGTCGGGATGATCCGGTCACGCCGCTGAATCGCGCCTGTCACAGAATCGCGACAGAGCACCGCTAATCTGCAGCCTGTGTCCCATCGCGGCACGCAGGGCAGGCCCTGTCCCCGTTTTCCCCGGCGGTTTCCCCCGCTTGCGGGCCTGCCCTTTTTGCCCCGGCTGCCTGCCCCGATGAACACCGTGGGGCAGCAGACCGGGGCTTTTTTGCACTGTTTCTGTGCGCAAATACGTCTGGCGACAGCCCTGTCCTGTGCATAAATTCACAGCGAACAAAGTTGGAGCCTTCCCATGACCATCCATCCGCAAACCCGCGTCGGGCATGTGCACCTGAAAGTGGCCGACCTTGGCCGCGCCATCGCCTTTTATCAAGGCGTGCTCGGCTTTGCCGTCATGCAGCAATATGGCCCGCAAGCGGCCTTTCTTTCGGCCGGCGGCTATCACCACCATATCGGCCTGAACACCTGGGAAAGTGCGGGCGGCACCCCTCCCCCGCCCGGCCACACCGGCCTTTACCACACGGCCTTTCTGTTTCCCGACCGCGCCGCACTTGGCGCGGCCATCAAACGCGTGGTCGCAGCGGGCATTCCGCTGGACGGCGCCGCCGACCATGGCGTCAGTGAGGCCGTCTATCTGACGGACCCCGATGGCAATGGCGTCGAGCTGTACCGTGACCGGGCCGAGGCTGAATGGCCGCGCGATGCCAGCGGCAATCTTGCCATGGTGAACAAGCGGCTGGACGTCGCGGCCCTGATCGCCGAGGCCGCCTGACCCAGCCTGCACCCTGCAGATTCCCACTGGCCTTTTCGCGCGCAAAAGCGAAAACTTGACCCCGCGGCACGGCGCTGCGTCCGACGGGGCAACAGGGCAACGGGTGATCGGATGGAATTGCAGGAAATACGCGGGTTTATCGGGCAGCAAGCCCCGTTCAACCACCTGACCGCGGCACAGCTGTCACGCCTCGCCAGTGCGATCACCATCCAGTATTTCCGGCGCGACAGCCTGATCATCGACGCTGGGGTCGAAAACCAGTGGCTGTCGGTGCTGCGCAGCGGGGCTGTGGAACTGATGCTTGGCGGCACCGATCTTGCTGCGCGTCTGGGTGAGGGGGATTGCTTTGGCTACCCCTCGCTCATCCGCAATGGCCTGACGCAGAACCGCGTGGTGGCACTGGAAGACTGCCTGCTTTACCGCGTGCCAAAGGCGGTCTTTCTGGACCTGCGCACCGAAAATCCGGAATTCGGGCAATTTTTCGATATCAGCGAAAGCGCGCGCCTGCGGCAGGCCGTGGACAAGCTGAAGGGCATGGGCGGGTCCGTGGCCCAGACCGCCCCTGTCTTTGCCGCCGTAAAGGATATCCTGCGCCGGGGCGAGGTGATCCGCGCCCAGGTGACCGATACTGTCGCCGCTGCCGCGCAGATCATGGCGCACAGCGATGTCTCGACCCTGCTGATCTATCAGGATGACAGCCTTGTCGGCATCATCACCGACAAGGACCTGCGCCGCCGCGTGCTGGGGGCCGGTCTTGACACCGCTCTGCCCGTCACGGCCTGCATGACACGCGACCCCCGCAGTATTCCGGCCGATACGCCTGTGATGGCCGCCCTTTTGCTGATGCTGGAAATGCATATCCACCACCTGCCTGTCACGGAAAACGGGCGGGTCATCGGGGTGATCGGGGCCAGTGACCTTTTGGCGCATATGGGATCGAACACCCTGCAGATTGCCAACCGCATCCGGCAGGCCCCCTCGCCCGCGCGTGTGGCCGAAGCCACGGCCCTGCTGCCGCGCGCCGTGTCCGGGCTGATCGAGGCCGGGGTGGATGCCGACCATATCGGGCGTTTTGTCAGTTCCATCGGCGAACAATCGCATGCGCGGCTTCTGGCCCTTGCCGAGGCCGAGATCGGCCCTGCCCCCGTGCCCTATGCGCTGGTGGCCTTCGGCTCACTTGCCCGCAGCGAACAGGCGCTTGGGTCAGATCAGGACAACGGTTTTGTCTTCGGGCCGGGCTATGATCCGGCCCTGCATGACACCTATTTTGCAGCACTCGCCACGCGGCTGTGTGACGGGTTGCATGCGGCGGGCTATGAATACTGTCCCGGCAATATCATGGCCACCAACCCCAAACAGCGCCTGTCGCTGGACGAATGGCAGCAGAACTTTACCCGCTGGATCAGAACCCCCACGCCCGAGGCCATTTTGGCCGGCACGATCTTTTTTGACATGCGCGCCATGGCGGGTGAGACCAGTCTGGTTGACCGCTTGCGCGAACATGCCTTTGAAATGGCACGGGAAAACCGCATCTTCCAATCCTTTATCGCGCGGTCGGCGGCAGGCGCGCGCATCCCTTTGGGGTTTTTTCGCAACCTCATTCTGGAACATGATGCAGTGGAAGGCGATGTGCTGAACCTGAAAACCCAGGCGATTGCGCCGATTGTCGATATCGCCCGTGCGCATGCGCTGGCCAAAGGGATCACGGTGGCCAACACGCATGAACGGCTGGCCCAGGCGGCCGCGGCGGGCAGCCTGAGCACGGAGGGTGCCGCCGATCTGCGCGACTGTCTGGAATTCATCCGCGACATGCGCTTTCGCCATCAGGGCCAGCAGATCCGCGATGGCCAACCCGCCACAAACAAGCTGGCGCCACGCACGCTGTCGCGGTTTGACCGCGAACATCTGCGCGATGCGTTCAAGATCATCCGCGCGCAGCTGGACCATTTGCGCAGCAGCATGGCGGGTGGTGTGACATGATCCTTGATGCCGGGTGGCGTTTTGCGCGCCGCTTTGCCGCTGCCGCCCGCAGCGCGCCGCCCGGCCCTTTGGCCGATTTCTATGCGGCGGGCCTGCCGGACATGAAGGCAGCACCGGGTGACATGGTGGCGATTGATCTGGAAACAGATGGGCTGACCTCGGCCAGTGATTCCATCATCGAGGCGGGCCTTGTGGGGATGACCACATCTGCCATCACCCTTGCCACTGCGCGCCGCCACCGCATGCGCCCACGCCGCGCGCTGACGGGTGACAGCGTGATCGTGCACCGCATCACGGATGACGCGCTTGCCGGGGCCGAGACCGAGGCCGAGGGTCTGGCAAAGATCCTGCCGCAACTGGCGGGAAAGGCGATCGTGGCGCATTTTGCGCCGATTGAAATGGCCTTTCTGGATGCGGCGTGCAGACGCGTGTACGGCGCGCCGTTCGTGGCCCCCTTCATCTGCACGTTTCAGCTGGAACAACGCTGGTTTCCGGCCAGTCATCGCACGAACGAACTGCGCCTTGGCCATGTGCGCCGCGCCTATCACCTGCCGGATTACACAGCGCATGACGGGCTGATCGATGCAATTGCCTGTGGTGAGTTGCTGCTTGCGCAGATTGCCCGGCGGGGGAAAGGCGATCTGCCACTGGCCAGCCTGCTGCGCCGCTGACACTGGCGGCGCATGGCCGCCCTGACCCTGACAGGAGGACAAGGGTCTTGCGGGACCGGCCTTTAAACGGCTGGCCCGTTGATCGGGTATCCTGCGCATCAGCATCGGCTGTGCCACACGCATTGCGCACCCCATCGCACAAAGCCCCAACAAGGCCCGGCACGCGCCCGGCGATCAGACGATGCGCACCCCCCCGCGCCAGACACGGCGCAGGCGGCCGTCATCACCCAGATGCACCATGTCAGCCTGACGCCCCGGTACAAGATGCCCCAGCTCTCTCTCCCGGCCAAGACAGGCGGCCGGGCGCGAGGTAGCCATCGCAAGGGCCACGTCCGCCGGCGTGCCCAGTGACCGCATCACACCGATGGCCTGCGCCATCGTCAGGTCTGCGCCGGCCAGGGTGCCATCCTCCAGCGTCAACCGTCCGTCCCGGCGCAGGATACGCCGGCCGTTCAGCCAGAACTCTGCAAGATCGCTGCCTGCCGCGGCCATGGCGTCGGTGACAAGAAACAACCGGTCACTTGCCGCCATCGCGATGCGGATCGTTTCGGGTGCCACATGAATGCCGTCTGCAATCACCCCGGCACTGACCGGTGCTGTCAGTGCCGCGCCGACAAGACCGGGGTTGCGATTGCCAAGCTGGCTCATCGCATTGAAAAGATGCGTCACCGTCCGCGCGCCAGCGGCAATGGCCGCCAGTGCCATTGCATGGCTGCAATCGCTGTGGCCAAGGCTGACGATCACCCCCGCCTGTGCCAGCCGGGAAATCTGGTCGGGGCTTGCCGCCTCGGGGGCCAGTGTCACCATCAGCGTCGGCAATTGCGCCGCCGCTGCAACGAGTTGCGCCAGATCGTCATCCTGCAGGGGCCGGATCAACGCCGGATCATGCGCGCCCTTGCGTCGGGGGTCGAGATGCGGCCCTTCAAGATGCAGGCCCAAAAAGCCCGGCACCTTGTTGCGCGCGGCCTGAATGCCCGCAGCGATCACCCTTTCGGTTGCAACTGCCGTGTCGGTGATCAGCGTCGGCAGCACACCCGTCGCCCCAAGGCGGGCATGGCAGGCACAGAATGCAGCAAGGCTTTCTGCCGTGGTATTGCCATCCACCATGCGGCCACCGGCACCGTTGACCTGCAGATCCAGAAAACCTGGCACAAGGATACCGCCATCCAGCCATTCGTCATCGCCATGGCCATCTTCGGTGACCAGCCCGCCTTCAACACGCAGGGCCGCTTCGGGATAAAGCGTCGTGCCGTCGAAAACCGCCGCACCGACAAAGCGTTTGGCCATCAGACTGTCTCCGTTACCTTGCGCAGATAGGGCGGGATGTCGGGATCGAAGCCGCGTCGGCGCGCAAGCCCTTCGACAAAGCTGTAGAACGACACGGCCAGCACCAGCGGCGCGCACAGGGGATGCAGGCCGGTGATTGCCGGCAGCCGCGTTGCACCAGCAACCTCTGCCCCCGTCACAAACACATCGGCCCCCTGTCCGGCAAGACGGGCCGCCGTTTCCACCAGACGTGGCAGCGCCGCATCCTCGACCCCCAGCGCCAGCACAGGAAAGCCGCCCTGTACAATCGCCGAAGGGCCATGCAGCACCTCGGCGGCGGAATAGCTTTCGGCGTGCAACCCGCAGGTTTCCTTGAACTTCAAGGCCGCCTCATTGGCGATGGCAAAGGCAGGCCCACGCCCCAGGACGAACATTGATTGCGCATGCGCAAGCCGGGCCGCCAGCGGCGACCAGTCCAGCGTCAGCGCTTCGGCAAAGGCCTTGGGCATGGCACCCACGGCGGCACGCAACGCGGCGTCGTTCTGCCATTCTGCCAACAGCGCAAGACCCGCGACAACCGAAAGCACAAAGGTCTTGGTGGCAGCGACACTGGCCTCTTGGCCCGCCTGAAGCGCAAGGCAATGCGCCGCAGCACCGGCCATCGGACTGTCAGCGTGATTGGTGATCGCCAGCGTCACGGCACCGCCCGCGCGCGCGGCACCCAGCATTTCCACAATATCGGGGCTTTGGCCCGACTGCGAAATGCCGACACAGCCGGCGCGATGCAATCGCAAGGGACGCCGGTAGATTGACGCCACCGAGGGCCCGACCGAGGCCACGGGAATCCCGGCAAGCAGTTCGACCGCATATTTCAGATAGGTTGCCGCATGGTCCGACGACCCCCGCGCGACGGTCACGATCAAGGCGGGGTCCGCTGCGCGCAGCGCCGCCGCGGCATCAGCCACAGCCACCGCCGATAGGTCCAGAAAACGGCGCGTGACCGCCGGGATTTCGGCCACTTCCAATGCCATGAACGACGGGGATTCCTGGGTCATGTGGGGGCGCTTTCCGGTTCGGGGGCAAGCCGCAATTCAACGGCAAAGTCATAAGCATCGCCACGATAAAGCGAGCGTGTGAATTCAACCACCTGACCGGATGCCAGATAACCGATCCGCTCGATCCGCAGGCCCGCAGCCCCCGGTGCCACACCCAGACGCTCGGCATCCTTTGGGCCAAGGTTTGCGGCAGACAGACGTTGCACAGCCCTGACAGGCCGGTGACCCGACGCCTGCAGCCACCTGTAAAGCGATGTCTCGACCAGCGCCGGGTTCGCCAGCACAGAGGCGGGGATCGACGCCCGTTCAATTGCCAAAGGCACACCGTCAGACCGCCGCACCCGCTCCAGCCGCGCCACACGGTCACTTGCCCCAAGGCCAAGCGCCATCACCTCTTCGGGGGCGGGGGCCTCGATGCTGCGCGAGATCCAGACCGATTCAACCAGTTTGCCGCGCCGCGCCATATCCTCGGTGAACGATGTCAACAGCGACAGCGCCTGCTCCAGCCGCTCGACCCGTGGCGCAACAAAGGTGCCAGACCCCCGCCGCTGCGACAGTTGACCCGATGCGACCAGCGATTCGATTGCCTTGCGGACGGTCACCCGCGAAAGGCCGGTCATCGCCGCGATGTCGCGTTCGGCCGGAAGGCCCGCACCAGGTGCAAGGACGCCGCGCGCCATCGCATCGGCGATCCGCCGCTGCAATTGCAGATACAGCGGCCCCGCCCCGGTCGCAAACCCCTCGGACGAGAACAGCCCCTCCATCAGGCCATCTCACGTGCAAGGATCAGCGCGCCATCGAGTGCCGTCCCTTTGGGTGCACAAATCTCCCACCGATCCGCAAAGATGTTTGCATAGGCGGGGCCAAGACCACCGATAAAGACAAGCGGAACAACCCCATCGGCCTGCAAAAGGGTCACGGCGGCGGCCACCTCAGACGAGGCGTCCTGCATGATCGCGACGGCCGCAGGATCAGATGCCGCGATGACACGCGGCGCAAGTGCCGCAAAATCCGCCGGGCGTGCGGTGCGGGCAAAATCGACGATCCCGGCCGGGTCGCCATGATCTGTCACCACCGCCGCCAACAGCGGTGTCATCGGTACAAAGCCGTCAACCGCACGCAGCGCCCGTGCAAGCAGCGCACGGCCCAATGCGGCCCCGCTGCCCTCATCCCCCAGGATAAGCCCCCAGCCGCCGATCTGTCGGATCACCCCGTTTCGCTGGCTGGCGAAAACCGTGCCCGTGCCCATTGCCGCAACAATCCCGTCGTCGGCCCCAAGCGCACCTTTCACCGACGCCATTGCGTCAGTCTCAAGCCGTATCTTGGCGAAGGGCAGGTCCAGCTTTTCCCGCGCGTCTTCGCCTGCCGTGTTGACACCCGCAAGGCCAAGCCCCGCGATCAGGTGCGGCAGTTCCGCCTCAACGTTCCCCGCCCCGCACGCCTCGGCCAAAGCGGTGCGCGTGGCCGCCAAAAGGTTCTCCCGCGTGCCTGCAGGATCGCTCATCAGATTGGCAGGGCCCGCGCGACCCTGCCCAAGGATACGCCCCGCAGCATCAGCGATCGCCGCCCTGCAACCCGTCCCGCCACCGTCAATTCCCAGGAACAGCACCATTCGAATCCCCCTGCGGTAAATAATACCAAAACAAGACCATTTTGAAAGAGGCATAATCATAGCAGATGAAAACCGCCCGATTTTTGCCAAATAAAGAAGCCTCTTTACAAGTGGTATTGTTTTGGCATTGTCTTGACCTAGGGGGAATCACATGGCCGACCGACCGACCGAGGCACTGCATCCATTGTCATCCGGGCTGCATCTGGTCCCGTCAGCCACGGTGCTTGCGCGGGCGCTTCAGGCCCAGGAAGGCGCGCTTGCCGCAGTTCGGCCCGCCCTTGGCGCGCTGGAGGAGGCCGCCATCTGCGCCGCCCGCACCCTCAAGAATGGCGGCAAGCTTGCCTATGCGGGGGCAGGCTCGTCCGGTCTCATGGCGCTTGCCGATTGTCTGGAGCTGTTGGGCACCTTCGGCATTCCCGTGGACCGCACGCCCATGCTGTTTGCCGGCGGGGCGGATGCCCTGTTGAAAATGACCGGTGGGGTCGAGGATGATCCGGCCCTTGCCGCGGCCGACTTTGCCCGCGCTGCACTGGCCAAGGGCGACCTGATCATCGCCGTATCGGCTTCGGGCGCCACGCCCTACACGCTGGCCCTGTGTGATCTGGCCGCAAAGGCCGGGGTCCAGATCATCGGCATCGCCAATGTGCCGGATGCGCCGCTTTTGCGCGCGGCCGACGTGCCCGTCCTCCTCGACACCGGGGCGGAAATCATCGCCGGGTCCACCCGCCTTGGCGCGGCAACGGCGCAGAAAGTGGCGCTGAACCTGATTTCAGTGTCGCTGGGGGTGATGCTTGGCCATGTCCACGACGGGATGATGGTGAACGTGATCGCCGACAATGCAAAGTTGCGCGACCGTGCCGCCCGGATCGTGGCCCGCGTCGCCGGGGTGGATACCGGCATCGCACGGGTTGCGCTGAACCGCACAAACGGCGCGGTAAAGCCCGCGGTTCTGGTGGCGCGCGGCGCAGCACCCGAAGCTGCGCAGGCCATGCTGGCGCAGGCCGATGGCCACCTTGCGCAGGCCATGAAGACGTGAACGACAATCAAACGGGCGAAACGCCCAAACCACAGGGAGACTGCCAATGACCAAGACCTTCAAGCTTGCCCTTCTGACCAGCACGCTGCTGGGCAGCGCGGCCTTCGCCGAAACGACGCTGACCATCGAAAGCTGGCGCAACGACGACCTGACCATCTGGCAGGACACGATCATCCCGGCATTTGAGGCGCAGCACCCCGATATCAAGGTGGTCTTTGCGCCCTCCGCGCCCGCCGAATACAACGCCGCGCTGAACTCCAAGCTGGCCGCAGGCAGCGCCGGTGACCTGATCACCTGCCGCCCCTTCGATGCCAGCCTTGAACTTTACAATCAGGGCCACCTGGCCGACCTTTCGGGTCTGGCCAGCATGGCCAACTTCTCGCCCGTCGCCAAATCCGCCTGGCAAACCGATGACGCCACCGCCACCTTCTGCGTGCCGATGGCATCCGTGATCCACGGCTTCATCTACAACGCCGATGCGTTCGAAGCGCTTGGCATCGCCGTGCCCACGACGACGGAAGAATTCTACGCCGCGCTCGACAAGATCAAGGCCGATGGCACCTATATCCCGATGGCGATGGGCACCAATGACCAGTGGGAAGCGGCCACGATGGGCTACAACAACATCGGGCCAAACTTCTGGAAGGGCGAAGAAGGCCGCCTTGCGCTGATCGCCGGCGAACAAAAGCTGACCGATCCACAGTGGGTGGCACCATTTGCCGAACTGGCGCGGTGGAAAGATTACTTGGGTGACGGGTTCGAGGCGCAGACCTATCCTGACAGCCAGAACCTGTTCACACTGGGCCGCGCCGCGATCTATCCGGCAGGGTCTTGGGAAATCTCGGGCTTCAACACGCAGGCGGGCTTCAAGATGGGGGCTTTCCCGCCGCCGGTCGCCGCTGCCGGGGATACCTGCTACATTTCCGACCACACCGACATCGCCATCGGCATGAACGCGGCCTCGCCCAATGCCGAAGCGGCCAAGGTGTTCCTGGACTGGGTCGGCTCGCCCGAATTCGCGACCCTTTACGCGAACGCGCTGCCGGGCTTCTTCAGCCTGAACGCGACCCCGGTCGAAATGGCAGACCCGCTGGCACAGGAATTCGTCTCGTGGCGTAGCAAGTGCCAGTCGACGATCCGCTCCACCTACCAGATCCTGTCGCGCGGCACGCCGAACCTGGAGAATGAGACCTGGAACGCCAGCGCCAACGTGATCCGTGGCACCGAAACGCCCGAGGATGCCGCCAAGCGCCTGCAGGACGGCCTCGCCACCTGGTACGCACCGCAGCAATAAGCAGAACCTGATGGCCGGGGGGTGACCCCCGGCCATTTCCAAGGGTTAAGGCCAACTGAATGCCCAGGGCCAAGCCTTTGCTTCGATTGATCCCAAACCTGTCATACGTGGACACCCACACTGGAAAGGCAAGGACATGGCCGCACGCAAGCCTGTGCGCTGGCACATCGCCGTCTTCCTGGCCCCTGCGGTCATGGTCTACACGGCCCTGATGATCATTCCCCTTTTCGGAACGCTTTTCCAATCGCTGATGAACGAGACCGAAGGCGGCGACCGCGTCTTTGTCGGGCTGCAGAACTTTGCCACGCTGTTCGGTGATGCCCTTTGGTCTGACGCCTTCTGGAACGCCCTTGGGAACAACGCCTGGTTCTTTGTGATCCACATGGCTGTCCAGAACCCCATTGGCATCGCCCTCGCCGCGATCCTTTCGACCCCCCGCCTGCGGATGGCCGCCTTCTACCGGACGGCGATCTTCATCCCGACCATCCTTTCGTTCGTGATCGTCGGCTTCGTGTGGAAGCTTATCCTCTCGCCCATTTGGGGCATCGCCCCCGGCATGCTGGACGCGGTCGGCCTGAAATTCCTTTTCGCCCCGTGGCTTGGGAAGGAAGAATACGCCCTGACGACCCTTGCCCTGATCTCGGTCTGGCAGTTCGTCGGCATCCCGATGATGCTGATCTACGCGGCCCTGCTGAGCATCCCCGATGAGGTGATCGAGGCGTCGGAAATGGACGGCATCACCGGCTGGTCGCAGTTCTGGAAGATCAAGCTGCCGCTGATCCTGCCTGCCATCGGCATCATCTCGATCCTGACCTTCGTGGGCAACTTCAACGCTTTTGACCTGATCTATGTCGCCCAGGGCGCGCTGGCCGGGCCGGATTTCAGCACCGATATCCTTGGCACATTCCTTTACCGCACCTTCTTTGGCTTCCAGCTGCAACTGGGTGATCCCTACATGGGGTCGGCCATCGCGGGCGCCATGTTCGGGATCATCCTTCTTGGCGTCTGCGTCTACCTTTTCGGGATCCAGACCCGGCTGCGGAGGTATCAGTTTTGAGCGCGCGTCTGTCCCCCGGTCGCACCATCGCCGCCCATGCGATCCTCATCGCCTGGACGCTGGTCGCGCTGTTCCCGGTCTTCGTGATCGTGATCAACAGCTTCAAAAGCCGGAAGGCGATCTTTGCGGACCCCCTCGCGCTGCCCCTGCCCGGCAACTTTGACTGGGTCGGGTATGAAACAGTCCTGAAGCAGGGCGACTTCTTCCTGTATTTCCAGAACTCCCTTATCGTTACCGTGGCAAGCCTGTTCTTCGTCCTTCTGTTCGGCGCGATGGCGGCCTTCGCCCTGTCGGAATACCGCTTTCGTGGCAACACGCTGATGGGCCTTTACCTCGCCCTTGGCATCATGATCCCGATCCGCCTTGGCACCGTCGCGATCCTTGAGATGATGGTCGCCTCGGGCCTTGTGAACACCCTTACCGCGCTGATCCTTGTCTACACCGCGCAGGGCCTGCCGCTGGCTGTCTTCATCCTGGCCGAGTTCATGAAATCCGTCTCGGACGACCTTAAGAACGCTGGCCGCATCGATGGCCTGTCGGAATACCGCATCTTCTTTTCGCTCGTCCTGCCCCTTGTCCGCCCCGCCATGGCGACCGTCGCGGTCTTCACGATGATCCCGATCTGGAATGACCTGTGGTTCCCGCTGATCCTTGCCCCGGCGGAGGAAACCAAGACCGTCACCCTGGGGGCGCAGGTGTTCATCGGGCAGTTCGTCACCAACTGGAACGCCGTCCTTGCCGCCCTGTCGCTGGCGATTGTGCCGGTCCTTGTCCTTTACCTTATCTTCTCGCGCCAACTGATCCGCGGGATCACTGCCGGAGCCGTAAAATGATCCGCACCCCCATTCGGACCCTCGTCGCTGGTCTTGGCACCATGGGCCGCAGCCATGCGCTGGCCTATCACCGCAATCCCGCCTTTGATCTGGTCGGGCTGGTCAACCGATCCGCGCCGAAACTGGCCCCGGAACTGGACGGCTACACCGTTGAGCCTGACTTCAAACAGGCTTTAACGCGGCTGAAACCCAACCTTGTGAACATCTCCACCTACTCTGACAGCCACGCGGACTATGCCTGCATGGCGATGGAGGCGGGGTGCCATGTCTTCGTTGAAAAGCCCCTCGCGACGACGGTCGCCGATGCCCGCCGCGTGGTGGATTGCGCCAAGGCGAACGGCAAGAAAGTGGTGATCGGATATATCCTGCGCCACCACCCCAGCTGGATGCGCCTGATCAGTGAGGCCCGCGCCCTGGGCGGCCCCTTCGTGTTCCGCCTCAACCTCAACCAGCAATCCTCTGGCCCGACGTGGGAGGTGCACAAGACCCTGATGCAGACCACCAGCCCCATCGTCGACTGCGGGGTGCATTATGTGGATGTGATGTGCCAGATCACCGATGCAAAGCCGGTCGAGGTGCGCGGGATGGGGGTCCGCCTGTCCAATGAAATTGCGCCCGACATGTACAACTACGGCCATTTCCAGGTGCTGTTCGACGACGGGTCAGTCGGCTGGTATGAGGCGGGCTGGGGTCCGATGATGTCGGACACCGCGTTTTTCGTGAAGGACGTGGTCAGCCCGAACGGCGCGGTGTCGATCCGCATGCCGGAAAGCGCGCGGTCTGATGACCACGACACCCACACCAAGACCTCTACCATCCGCGTCCACCGCGTTGGCCAGCCGGATCAGGACTTGTCGATGGCGGACGAGCCCGGCCATCAGGACCTGTGCGAGCGCGAACAGGCCTATATGGCCCGCGCTATCCAGGAAGACATCGACCTGACCCGCCACATGGAAGACGCCGTCCAGTCCCTCGCCATCTGCCTTGCCGCCGACGAAAGCGTCCGGTCCGGCACGCCGGTGCGACTGTGACCCGCATGGTAGCGAAGAGCCTCCCTCCCCCCGCTGTGGGGGAGGGATGGGGTGGGGGGTCTTCTGCCAAGAGCCCCCCACCCCTCTCCCCTCCCCACGATGGGGGAGGGGAAGCGCGTGACTGGACATGGAAGGAATGGGTGTGATGGGTGCTTTGGAACTGAAGAACGTCACCAAGGCCTTCGGCACCACCGAAGTCATCAAGGGCGTCGACCTGACCGTGAATGACGGCGAATTCTGCGTCTTTGTCGGCCCCTCGGGCTGCGGCAAGTCTACCCTGCTGCGCATCATCGCCGGGCTGGAGGATGCAACAGCAGGCGACATCCTGCTGGACGGCAAGCGGGTGAACGACGTGGCCCCCGCCAAGCGCGAACTGGCGATGGTTTTTCAAAGCTATGCGCTTTATCCGCATCTGACCGTGCGCGACAACATGGGGTTGGCGCTGAAACAGGCGGGCCAGTCCAGGGCCACGATTCAGGCCGCAACCGACAAGGCGGCCGCGATGCTTTCCCTTGAACCCCTGATGGACCGCCGCCCGGCCGAACTGTCCGGCGGCCAGCGCCAGCGCGTCGCCATCGGCCGGGCCATCGTCCGGACGCCCAAGCTGTTCCTCTTTGACGAACCGCTTTCGAACCTGGACGCCGCCCTGCGCGTGGCCACACGCATCGAGATTGCCCGCCTTCACCGCGACCTGAAGGCCACGATGATCTATGTCACGCATGATCAGGTTGAGGCGATGACCCTTGCCGACCGCATCGTTGTGCTGCGCGCGGGGCGTGTCGAACAGGTCGGTTCACCGATGGAGCTGTACAACAATCCCGCCAACACCTTTGTCGCAGGCTTTATCGGCAGCCCCCAGATGAACTTTCTTGACGCCGCTGCCTTGGGTTTTGCCCCCGGGCAGGTGGGCATCAGGCCAGAACACCTAGAGATTTCGCAAACCGCCGGCGCAATCCCGGCTGAGGTCAGCCATGTCGAAAAGCTGGGGGGCGAGACGCTGGTCTACGCGCGCAGCCCCGAACACGGCCTGTTGACCGTTCGCCTGTTTGGCGAACATCACTATCAGGTGGCCGAACCTGTCTGGCTGACCTTGCAATATGCGCGGGCGTTCCAGTTTGCGCCGGATGGCAAGCGACGGTCGTAACTGCCCCGAAAGGGCCGCATGCAGGGCGGATTGGCGCCCCGTCCGGTGCGTGCGACGGCAGAGAGGAACGTCTTGGCGCACCTGTCATAGCGCGTGGCGACCCTGCGCCAGTCTTTCAGGCGACCGAACATAATCTCGATTAGGTTGCGGCGGCGGCAGCGTCGCTTGTCGTAGCCGACAGCCTTGCCGCGCGACTTCCGACCGGGGATAGAGGGGCGTATCCCATTGTCTTTCAACGCGTCCCGGAACCCATCAGCGTCACAACCCCGGTTCGCGATCATCCACGCGCCGGCAGGCAGACTGCCCACCAGGGCTACAGCGCTGGTCTCGTCGCTGATCTGACCCGCGGTCATGAAGAACGTCTGGGGCCGCCCCTTGGCGCCGGTGGCGGCACGCAGCTTGGTGTTCAGCCCACCTTTCGTGCGCCCGATCAGGCGCCCGCGCTGGTCGTCGGGCCCCCCTTTTTCGCCCGCAGGCTCGAAGCCGTGCGGTGCGCTTTCAGGTATGTCGCATCGA
>JALOSO010000136.1 GCA_025458385.1 Paracoccaceae bacterium
TTGCGGGTTGAACTCCAGCTCCAGCTCGCCCGACAGGTACTGCCGCATGAATTCGGCATTCTCGCCAACATAGCTGGAGATCATCTTTTTCACCTGCCGGGTTTCCAACAGCACGCCAAGCCCAAACCCATCAACACCCGCGTTGTTGGAGGCGACAGTCAGCCCCTTGGTGCCCGCATCGCGGATGGCGGCAATGCACAACTCGGGAATGCCGCACAGCCCGAAACCGCCGGACGCAATCAGCATCCCGTCAAACAGCAGGCCATCAAGGGCGGCGGCGGCCGATGGATACACTTTGGATTTCATGGCGTCCCCCCGGGTTTCCGTCACCGCCCATATGCTGCGACTGCAAAGGGACTGTCAACAAACGCCCTTGCGATTTTCGGGGTTGAGGCAGGCCCAACCGCCGCCTAGACAGGCGATGTGGCCGCTTGCTGGAATGGTAGACAGACCGGACTTAAAATCCGTTGCTCGCAAGGGCGTGTGGGTTCGACTCCCACAGCGGCTACCACGGATGCGGGATCGGCTGGTTTTACGGCACGCTTTCCTTGACGGTTTCCATCGCAACATAGGTCGAGGTCGAGGCGACATGCGGCAGGGCGGTAATCTGGTCGCCCAGCACGCGGCGATAGGCCTGGATATCGGCCGTGCGCACCTTGAGCAGATAGTCAAAGCGACTGGCCATCATGTGGCATTGCTCCACTTCCGGGATCTGGATCACAGCGCGGTTGAACGCCTGCAAGGCGGCCTCGCGCGTGTCTGACAGCCGCACCTCGACAAAGGCGACATGGGCAAGGCCCATGCGGATGGGGTCAAGCAGGGCGCGATAACCGGTGATCACGCCCGTCTCTTCCAGCCGTTTCAGCCGGGCCTGCGTGGGTGATTTCGACAGGCCGATCCGCCGCGCCAATTCAACGGCGCTGACACGGCCATCGACGGCAAGGATGCGCAGGATGGCATGGTCAAATCGATCAAGCGACAGGTCAACGGGCATGTTTATGTCCCAAAAAAAGGCAGAGGGGTTTGCGATGCGCGATATCTTCGGGAAAAGCAACTGCGAAAAATGGTATATGCTGGGAAAAACGAAAGGTGGACCAGATGCCGCGCGATGAACTTGGCCCGATGGATGTGATTGCCCTGGGCAGTCTGGCAGAAGAGGCGACGCTGTTGCGCGATCTGGTGGCGCAGGCGGGGCTGGACCGGGCCGCACGGGCGCGGATCGTGGCAGCAGGGGCCGATCTTGTGCGGCGCATCCGCAGCAGCGCCAAGCCGGGGCTGATGGAGGTGTTCCTTGCGGAATACGGGCTGTCGACGGAAGAGGGCATTTCGCTGATGTGTCTGGCGGAAGCCTTGCTGCGGGTGCCCGATGCCGAGACGATGGATGCGCTGATCGAAGACAAGATCGCACCCGGCGATTGGGGGCGGCATCTGGGCAAGTCGGCGTCAAGCCTTGTGAACGCGTCGACCTGGGCCCTGATGCTGACAGGCAAGGTGCTGGAGGACCGGGAGCCGGGGGTGGTGGGGCACCTGCGGGCAGCGGTGAAGCGTTTGGGCGAGCCGGTGATCCGGCGCGCGGTGGCGCAGGCGATGAAGGAAATGGGGCGGCAGTTCGTGCTGGGTGAAGACATTCAGGCGGCCATGAAGCGCGCGCAGGAGCTGGAATCGCAGGGCTATACCTACAGCTATGACATGCTAGGTGAGGCCGCGCGGACGGAAGGCGATGCGCGGCGGTATCACCTGTCATATTCCAAGGCGATCACGGCGATTGCGGCGGCGGCGCGGGGCAATGACATAAGGGCCAATCCGGGCATTTCGGTGAAATTGTCGGCTTTGCATCCACGCTATGAGGTGGCGAAAGAGGCGCGGGTGATGGCGGAACTGGTGCCGCGCGTGCGGGCGCTGGCGGGGCTGGCCAAGGCGGCGGGGCTGGGGTTCAACATCGATGCAGAGGAGGCGGACCGGCTGGCGCTGTCCGCCCGTGTGATCAAGGCGGTGCTGGAAGACCCCTCGCTTGCGGGTTGGGATGGCTTTGGCGTGGTGGTGCAGGCTTACGGCCGCCGTGCGGGGGCAGTGATCGACTGGCTTTACGCTTTGGCGCAGCGGCTGGACCGGCGCATCATGGTGCGGCTGGTGAAGGGGGCCTATTGGGACGCGGAGGTGAAGCGGGCGCAGGTGATGGGGCTGGAAAGCTTTCCGGTGTTCACGCGCAAGCAGGCGACGGATGTGTCCTACATTGCCAATGCGCGCAAACTGTTGGGCATGACAGACCGCATCTATCCGCAATTTGCCACGCATAACGCGCATACGGTGGCTGCCATTCTGGACATGGCGGATGATCCGATGGCCTTTGAATTTCAGCGCCTGCACGGCATGGGCGAACGGCTGCATGACATTGTCCTGTCAGACCGCGCCACCCGTTGCCGGATTTATGCGCCAGTGGGGGCGCATCGGGATTTGCTGGCCTATCTGGTGCGGCGGTTGCTGGAAAATGGCGCGAACAGCAGTTTCGTAAACCAGATTGTCGATGTCGAGGTTCCGCCCGAGGCCGTTGCCGCCTGTCCGCTGACCGCGATGGAGGGCTTGGCGCTGCCCAATCCGGCCTTGCCGGCGGGGCCGGATCTGTTTGGCGCGCGGCGCAATGCGGCAGGGTGGGATCTGACGGATGCAGGCGATCTTGCGGCAATTGCGGCGGCGCGCGCGCCGCATGCTGACAGCACATGGCAGGCCGCGCCTGTCATTGCGGGTGGGCAGGTGGTGGGGGCAGGCGGGGCAAGCCTGCCCGTGCTGAACCCGGCCAATGGGCGCGAGGTCGGGCAGGTGGTGACCGCGACGGCGGAAGACGTGTCGCAGGCGCTTGTGGCGGCCAGGCCTTGGGCAAGCGCGCCTGCTGCGCGCGCAGCCGTGCTCAACCGGGCGGCTGACCTTTACGAGGCAGCCTTTGGCGAGGTGTTCGCATTGCTTGCGCGCGAGGCGGGCAAGACCCAGGCCGATGCCGTGGCCGAACTGCGGGAAGCTGTGGATTTCCTGCGTTACTATGCAGCGGGGGCCGCAGACCTGAACCAACCGGCGCGCGGGGTGTTTGCCTGCATCAGCCCCTGGAACTTTCCCTTGGCGATTTTCACCGGTCAGGTCGCGGCAGCCCTGGCGGCAGGCAACGCGGTGATCGCAAAACCCGCCGAACAGACACCGTTGATCGCAGCTTTGGCCGTTCGCTTGCTGCATGCCGCAGGGGTGCCCGCTGCGGCGCTGCAATTCCTGCCGGGGGATGGGGCGACGGTAGGGGCGGCCCTTTCGCGCAGCCCGAACATTGACGGGATCGCCTTTACCGGCTCGACGGACACAGCCCGGCTTATCCGCGCGGCGATGGCCGAACATGGCAATCCGACGGCCCCGCTGATTGCAGAGACAGGTGGCCTGAATGCGATGGTGGTCGACAGCACGGCGCTGCCGGAACAGGCGGTGCGCGATGTGATCGCATCTGCCTTCCAGTCGGCAGGGCAGCGGTGTTCGGCGCTGCGTTGCCTTTATCTGCAGGAAGATGTTGCCGGGCATATCGAAGAGATGCTGCTGGCCGCGATGGCAGAGTTGACGCTGGATGATCCCTGGCATCTGGCCACGGATATCGGCCCGGTGATCGACGCGGCAGCCCAGGCCGAGATTGCGGCCTATGTTGCGGCGGCGCGGGCCGAGGGGCGGGTCGTGATGGAAATGCCTGCGCCGGTGGCAGGCCATTTCATCGGGCCGACGGTGATACGGGTGCGTGGCATTGCCGACATGCCGCGCGAGATTTTCGGGCCAGTGCTGCATGTGGCGCGCTTTGCGGCGCGCGATCTGGATGCGGTGATTGATGCGGTGAATGCAACGGGTTATGGCCTGACCTTCGGGCTGCACACGCGGATTGATGACCGGGTGGATCAGGTCTTGCGGCGCTTGCGCGTGGGCAATGCCTATGTGAACCGCAACCAGATTGGCGCTGTGGTGGGCAGCCAGCCCTTTGGTGGCGAAGGGCTGTCGGGCACCGGGCCAAAGGCAGGCGGGCCACTTTATCTGCAGCGGTTTACAACGGCACAGGTCGGGGTGGCCGTCGCGGATGGCAGCGCGACGTCAGAGGCGGCGGCCCTGCAAGCCTTGTCTGGCCTGCAACCGGCAGCGTTGCCCGTGCAGGCCGAAAACCTGCCGGGCCCGACGGGCGAAAGCAACCGTTTGTCGGCCTATCAGCGCGCACCCCTGGTCTGCCTTGGCCCGTCCCGGGCAGCGGCCGAGGCGCAGGTGGCGGCGGTGCGGGCGCTGGGCGGCCTGGCGGTGGCGGCACCGGGGCTGGCGGCAGAGGCGTTGGCGCGTTTGCCGGTTTCAGGTGCGGTCTGGTGGGGCGATGAGGCGGGTGCGCGTGCGCATGCGCTTGCCTTGTCGCGCAGGGCGGGGGCGATTTTGCCGCTGACCCGCGCCGTGGATGCGGCGCATGTGATGTTCGAGCGGCATGTGTGCATTGACACGACCGCCTCGGGCGGGAACGCGGAACTGCTGGCGACGGTGGCGGAATAAGGTAGCGCTCATCCATCCCTTGCGGGCTGTCTTCGCTAGGTTTTCAGCGAAGACCGACCGCAAGGGAAGGGATGAGCGCAGCCCTGACAGAGATGGTTGACGAAACCCTGTCGATCGCCCACCTTTCCTTGCATGTTCTTCCCATTCCGCGATCATAACCCGTCCGGCCGCACGCCTTTTGTCTGTTGGCTGCTTATCCTTGCCAATGTGCTGATCTTTCTGGGCTATTGGCTGACGCTGCCGAATGACCGGGCGATTGGTATCTTCTTTTACGAATGGGGACTTGTGCCCCGCTTTGTCATGGCGGGTGAGCAGGGGCATACGATCATCACCTCGATGTTTCTGCACGGTGGCTGGATGCACATCATCGGCAACATGCTGTTCCTGTGGGTGTTTGGTGACAACCTTGAAGATCAGATGGGGCATTTCACCTTTCTGGGCTTTTACCTTGCCAGCGGCGTGGCGGCAGCCGGTCTGCAGATTGCGGCCGATCCGCAATCCATCGTGCCGATGGTGGGGGCATCGGGGGCGATTGCCGGGGTGCTGGGCGGCTATCTGTTGCTGTTTCCCAAGGCGCGGGTGGATGTGCTGATCTTTTTCGTCATTTTCATCCGGGTGATCCCGATCCCGGCCTGGATCGTGCTGGGCCTGTGGTTTGCCATGCAGGTCTTCAGCGGCTTTGCCACACCGACCGAGGGCGGTGGCGTGGCCTATTGGGCGCATGCGGGCGGGTTCATCGCAGGCGTTGTGTTGGCCCTGCCGTTCTGGCTGCGCCGGGGCGGGCCGGGGTTCTGGAACAAGACGCATGGCATGCCACCGCATCCGGAGGCGGAATATCAGATCACGCGGTCACGCATTCCTGTGGTGCGGCGCATGCGGTAAGGTGCGTGGGGTTTCACACCCCACACCCCGTGGGATATTTTTGGACCGAAAATGCGAAAGGCCTACGCGCCCTGAATGATCTTGCGGAAGGGCGCATAAAGCGCGTCATTGGCGACGAGCAGGGCGCCGGTATCCAGCGGGCTTTGGCCATCGAAAATCCCGCCGACCATGCCGCCTGCTTCCTTCACGATGATCAGGCCAGCAGCGATATCCCAGGCGGAAAGCTCTCGCTCCCAATAGCCGTCATAGCGGCCTGCGGCCACATAGGCGAGGTCGAGCGAGGCAGCCCCCCAGCGGCGCACGCCGGCGCAGGCGGGCATCAGGCGGGCAAGATCCTGCAGCATCAGGGGCAGGGTAACCTTGGCCCCGAAGGGCACGCCGGTGGCAAACACGGCCTCGTGCAGGTTGCGCCGGCCTGATACGCGCAGGCGCTTGTCGTTCATCCAGGCGCCAGCACCCTTTTCGGCCCAGAACAGTTCGTCCTTCGCAGCATCATAGACCACGCCCGTGACAATCTCGCCCTTGTGTTCCAGGGCGATGGACACCGCCCAATGCGGCATGCCATGCAGGAAGTTCGTGGTGCCATCGAGCGGGTCGACGATCCAGCGGCGCGTGGGATCGGCGCCCTCGGTTGCACCTGTTTCTTCGCCCAGCCAGCCATAGGTGGGACGGCCGTTCATCAGCTCTTCCTTGATGATGCGCTCAGCCTCTCGGTCAGCCTTTGACACGAAATCGCCGGGACCTTTCGTTGAGACCTGCAGGTTTTCAACCTCGCGGAAATCCTTGACCAAAGCGCGGCCTGCCTTGCGGGCGGCCTTGATCATCAGGTTGAGGTTGGCACTGCCTTGCATCGCATCGCTCCATCAGGTCTGGCGGGGGCTTTATACCGGGGCGGGCGGGAAGGGAAGGCTTTGCCCTTGCGGCCCGGCGCGAAGGTTAGCGATAAGCCCTTTGCGGTCGGTCGGCGTAGAAGCGTGCTTGCCCCCATCAGCCTCCGCGTAGCCAACCGTCGAGGATCGGCATGCTGGCCAAGGTCGCGAAGGTGATCATTGAAAGGCAGATCCGACGGAAGGTCTTTTCGCTTGCCAAGTCAAACATCCGGCTGCCCACCCAGGTACCTGCGCCGTAGATGGGCGCAATCATCGCCGACAGCAAAAGAACCTGTAAGGTGATAAGCCCGCCCCAGACATACATGACCGCTGCAATGACCGTGCTTATCGCGAAGTAAAGAATGATGTTTGCCCGTACGACGGAAGCCTGGCGTGGCCCACTAAGCCAATATGCTACGACCGGCGGCCCGCCAATCTGGGCGGCCCCCGAACAAATACCCGACACGGCTCCGACAAGAACGGTAAGCGGTGCTGTTGGGTGCTTATGATACCGCCATCCAGAGACGAGCAAGATCAACATACCACCCGCAAGCGCGACAATCGCCCAACGCAGCGTTGTGGGATCGAGGGAAGTCAAAAGCCATGCGCCGCTGGGCACGCCGACAAGTGCCCCAAGCGCCATGGTGAGCACAGCCCGCCTATCTGCTGTCTTTGCGGCGCCGGAAATCATCCCAGCGGTCATAATGCCGTCAGTGACCAAGAGAAGCGGCACGGCAATCTGCGGGCCAAGAAGCGCACTGACAAGCGGGACGAAGATCAAGGCTGCGCCGAAGCCGGAAAAGCCCCGGGCCAGACTTGCCGCAAGAGCGATTGCTGCAAGCGTTGCCATTGTCGGCCAGAAATCTGGAATTCCAAGCACTTCTGTTATCAAGGATGCCTCACTCAACCAATAGGAGTGATGCTATCAGGCAGCGCTATCTGTACAAGTGGAAGGCGTTGGCAACTCGCAAGTCGGCGCATTCAGCATTTGCTGAGATTGGCATCAACGCCCGCCTTCTGGCGAGATTCAGTTCTTTTGTCTATTGCGCAAGCCCCCCCTTGCGGCCGGGTACGAGGGCGGCATGATGGCTGGCTTGGAAACAGGAGTTGCGCATGGCTGGCGAATCCACGGGTGTTGATCTGCAATCGGTGGTGATTTTGCTGGGGGCTGCCGTGGTGGCGGTGCCGCTGTTCAAGCGGGCGCGGTTGGGGTCGATCCTTGGCTATCTGGCGGCGGGGCTGGTGATCGGGCCGTTCGGGCTGGCATTGTTCAGCGATGCCGAAGCCATGCTGCATGTGGCGGAGCTGGGCGTCGTGATGTTCCTGTTCATCATCGGGCTGGAGATGGAGCCCAAACGCCTGTGGTCGATGCGGCGCGACATTTTCGGTATGGGGCTGGTGCAGCTGCTGCTGGGGATGGCGCTGCTGTCGGTGGTGGGCGTGTCGTTGGGCTATGATCTGGTGCCATCGCTGATTGCGGGCACGGGCTTTGTGCTGACATCGACGGCGATTGTCATGCAGATGTTGCAGGAACGCGGCGATATCTCGACGCCAAAGGGCCAGCGGATCGTATCGATCCTGCTGCTCGAGGATCTGGCAATTGTGCCTTTGCTGGCGCTGGTGGCGTTTCTTGCGCCGGGTGCGGCAGTTTCGATGGCCGAGCGTTTACAAAGTGTTGCGATTGGCCTTGGGGCGATTGCGGTTCTGGTGCTGGCGGGGCTGTATCTGCTGAACCCGCTGTTCCGGCTGCTGGCGGCATCGCGGGCGCGCGAGGTGATGACGGCGGCGGCGCTGAACCCGCTGTTCCGGCTGCTGGCGGCATCGCGGGCGCGCGAGGTGATGACGGCGGCGGCCTTGCTGGTGGTGCTGGGGGCTGCCCTGTGGATGCAGATGGGGGGCCTCTCGACGGCGATGGGGGCGTTTCTGGCGGGGGTTCTGCTGAGCGAGAGCAGTTTCCGGCATCAGCTTGAAGCAGATGTAGAGCCATTCCGGGGCATCCTTCTGGGCCTGTTTTTCCTTGCGGTTGGCATGTCGGTGGACCTGGGGGTGATTGCCGCGAACTGGCAGCTGGTGGCCGTGTCGGTGACGGCGTTCATGCTGCTGAAGGCGGCCGTGATCTTTGGCGTGGCGCGGACGTTCGGGGCAACCGGGCGCGAGGCGCTGGAGCGCACGGTGCTGATGGCGCAGGGGGGCGAGTTTGCCTTTGTGCTTTATGCGGCGGCGCTTGCGGCAGGGCTGATTGACAGGCAGGCGAATGCTGTTCTGACGGCGATCATCATCATTTCCATGGTGCTGACGCCATTGATGGTGGTGCTGCACGACAGGCTGGTGCCCAAAGGGGCGGTGGATGCGGCTGGGCTGGAGGTGCCGGATGGCGCGCAGGCCGCGGTGCTGCTGATCGGCTTCGGGCGGTTCGGGCAGATCGTCAGCCAAAGCCTGCTGGCGCGGCGTTGTTCCATCACCATCATTGATACCGACCCGGACGCAATCAAGGCGGCAGAGGCGTTCGGCTTCAAAATCTACTACGGCGATGGCACGCGGCTGGATATCCTGAAGGCAGCGGGCGCTGCCGAAGCGCGCATGGTGATTATCGCGACAGATGATCGCGCTGTGACAACGCGGATCGCGCATTTGCTGCGGGGTGAATTTCCGGATACGCAGATCATTGCGCGGGCGTATGACCGGCAGCATGCGATTGAGCTGGTCAAACTGGGCGTGGATCATCAGCTGCGCGAAACCTTTGAGTCCGCGCTGGCACTTTCGCGCGCGGCTTTGGTGATGCTGGATGTGCCCGACGATGCGGCGGATGAGACGATCGAGGGCGTGCGCAAGCGCGACCGCGAGCGGTTTGCGCTGCAGGTGTCAGGGGATATCTATGCAGGCTCAAGCCTGCTGATCGGCAATGCCAAGGATCAGGCCAGCGGGCGCTAGTCCGCAGTCTGACTGTGAAAAAAGGCCTCTGGCCCGTCGACCTCTTCCAATCTGGGGCCACTGATCTGCCAGAACCGGGTGCCGACGGCACGCACAAAGCTGCGGTCATGGCTGACAAGCAGGCAGGTGGCATCATGGGCCAGAAGTTCGGATTCGAGCGCCTGCTGCCCTTCGATATCAAGGTGGTTGGTGGGTTCATCCAGCAGATAGAAATTCGGGCTGGACAGACGCAAGACAAGCATCGCAAGGCGCGCCCGCTGGCCGCCCGACAAGGCCGCGATGGGGCGTCTCTGCCAATCGGAATTGATCCCGGCAGTGGCCAGATGGTTGCGCGTTTCGGCATCGGCGGGGCCCAGGCCCGTGATCACGGCAAAGGGTGTGGCATCGGGGGGCAAGTGCGACAGGCTTTGGTCGGAA
>JALOSO010000137.1 GCA_025458385.1 Paracoccaceae bacterium
GACAGCCAGACCCGTGCGCATGGCGGCAGCACGCTTGTCATCGCGCGCGACATGGACGACGGGTGTGCCCTTGGCCAGCTCGCGCGCCACAAGACGCGCGTCAAACCCTTCGGGTGCACCGCCAAGGATGATCCGCTGCCCGGTCAAGCGATGCCCTTTCAATACCCTGGAAAGGTCAGCGTGCTCAGGTTCTGCCACATGCCGAACATCGATGTTGCAAGGATCGCCAGCATCCCGATCACCTGAACGATCATCCGGCATCGCGAAATGCGCTTGATCAGCGCGGCCCCCCGACTGTCTTCGACGGCAATCGCCTGTGCCGTACGATAGGTGACATAGGCCACAAGTGTCATCGGTGCGGCCATGAACAGCACAGCCTGGGCAAATTCCATGTCATAAACAAAACTCAGAATGCCAAGGCTGACCAGCACGAAGGTGGCAAAGCCGACCAGCCAGATGCCGGCCGTCTGCACGATGTACAACAGGCGCTTGACGTTGATATGGGCCAAGGTCTCCATATCGGCATTCAGGCTGCCGCCGGACCGGCGCGCCCGCGTGACCATATCGAAAGGCACGCCCAGCACCCAATGGCTGGTCGAAGACCACAGGACCGCAAGCCCGATCCAGTACCACAGGTTCGAGAATGACCGCATGTCGATCACTTCGAAAATGGTCTGATACCAATCCAACCGGCCGCTCCATGCCTGTCACGCCATCGTTGCCCTTGCGGGCGCGGTTCTTTCCATGGCAGGCAAGGGCATCCTCTGCAAGCCCCGTTTCGTTCCGCAGCGCCAGCCCGAAAGACCCTGTCACCCATGCGCCCGATTTCCGCCCCCGCCCCCGCCGCCCGTTTCCGCCGTATGCGCCGCACGCCTGCCTTGCGGGCGCTGACGCAGCAGCACAGGTTGGGCATCGGTGATCTGATCTGGCCACTTTTCGTGCGCGATGGCACGGGCTTGCGTGAACCGGTGCCGTCAATGCCGGGGGTTGACCGCCTGTCGATCGACCTGATCGTTGCTGCAGCAGAAGAGGCGGCACAGTTGGGCATTCCGGCCATCTGCCTGTTCCCCTATACCGACCCGGCGCTGAAGACCGCGGGCTGCGAAGAAGCCTGGAACCCCGATAACCTGGCAAACCGGGCGATCCGGGCAATCAAGGCGGCCGTGCCGGATGTGGCGGTGATGACGGATGTGGCGCTGGACCCTTACAATGCACATGGCCATGACGGGCTGGTGCGCGACGGTGTGATCCTGAACGACGAAACCATCGCGGCGCTTGTCAGGATGTCGCTGGTGCAGGCCGAGGCGGGGGCAGACATTCTGGGCCCGTCCGACATGATGGATGGGCGGATCGGCGCGATGCGCGCGGCACTTGAAGGCGCGGGCCACAAGGACGTGGCGATCCTGTCCTATGCGGCAAAATATGCCAGTGCGTTCTATGGCCCGTTCCGTGATGCGGTGGGGGCAACGGGGGCGCTGAAGGGTGACAAGCTGACCTACCAGATGCATCCGGGGAATTCGGACGAGGCGCTGCGGCTGGTTGAACGTGATCTGCGCGAAGGTGCGGACATGGTGATGGTGAAACCGGGGATGCCCTATCTGGATATCTGCCGCCGGGTGAAAGACACCTTCGGCGCGCCGACCTATGCCTATCAGGTGTCGGGCGAATATGCGATGATCCAGGCCGCGGCGGGCCATGGCTGGATCGACGGTGACCGCGCGATGATGGAAAGCCTGCTGGGGTTCAAGCGTGCGGGCTGTGACGGCATCCTGACCTATTTCGCCCCGCGTGCGGCGCGTCTGCTGGCGCAGGGCTAGGCCCCGGCTGACGGCGGGGGCATCCCTCATCCGGCAAGGCGCCGCGCAAGGTGGGCAGAACAGGTGACAAGCCGGGCAAAGCGGTTTATCCTGCGCGCCAACGGATCCGGATGAGAGGTCCAAGTGCAGAGGCAAAGGGCGGCAAGATGACACCCCATTCACGGCGGCAATTCCTGATGATCGGCGGCAGCGGGCTGATGCTGGCGGCCTGCGGCAACGGCGTGGGCAGCGATGGCCCGCAGCGGATCGACGCCCGCGTCGATGCAACGCGCGATTATCTGCGCACGCAATATCCCGGCACGCAGGATCTGGCGCAGCGCGCAGCGGGCGTGCTTTACATGCCGCTGGTGACCGAGGCCGGACTGGGCATCGGCGGGGCCTATGGCCGTGGTGCCCTGCGCATCCGCGATGTGACGGTCGATTACTATTCCTCGACCAAGGCCACCGTCGGCTTTCAGATCGGCGCACAGCAATATGCCCATGCGCTGTTCTTCATGACGGAAGCGGCACTTGGCGATTTCCGCCGTTCTCAGGGGTGGGCCGCAAGCGCCGATATCCGCTATGCCACCCCCGAACAGGGCGCCAGCATCGGCAAAGAGACGACCGAGATCGACCCGGTGATCGCGCTGGTCTTTGGCCAGCAGGGACTGATTGCCGGGGCAACGCTGGGCGGCACCAAATATACCCGCATCATTCCCTGACCGCCCTGCCGGCGGCCTTTGGCCTGCGGGCGGCAGCGCAGTGGATTGTAACGGACACAGGTTTGCCGCTTGCGCGGCAGGCGCTTGGTGCCTAACCCTGTCGGCATGATGCAGACAGACATGATCGCAAATGACAGTGCAGCCCGCCGCAATGTGATGGTTCTGGTCGCCGCACAGGCGGTCATCGGGGCACAATTGCCGATGGTCTTCACGATTGCTGGGCTGGCAGGATCGTCGCTGGCCAGCAACCCATGCTGGGCCACGCTGCCGATCACGGCGATGGTTCTGGGGTCGATGCTGGCGGCCAATCCGCTGTCGGCCTTCATGCAAAGGCATGGGCGGCGCGCGGGCTTTGTGCTGGGCACGGCGGGTGGTGCGGCGGGGGCCGTCATCAGCGCCTATGGCCTTTACGCCAGCAGTTTCGTGCTGTTCGTTCTGGGTGCCCTGTTCACCGGCATCTACATGTCGGCGCAGGGGTTCTTTCGCTTTGCCGCAACGGATGCCGCCTCAGACGCCTATCGCCCCAAGGCGATTTCCTATGTCATGGCGGGGGGGCTGTTGTCTGCCGTTGTCGGCCCGCAGCTGGTCAAGCTGACGGCCGAGGCCATGGTGATCCCGTTTCTGGCCACCTATCTGACGGTGATCGCGCTGAATGCCTTTGGCGTCTTTCTGTTTGCCTTTCTGCGCACCCCGCCGCCCGTTGCCGCAACCACCGCTGATGGCGGACGCAGCCGGCGCGAACTGCTGCGCACGCCCCGCATTGCCGTGGCCGTCATATGCGCCACTGTCAGCTATGCCCTGATGAACCTGATGATGACCTCGTCACCCATCGCCGTTGTCGGGTGCGGGTTCACCAAGGGCAATGCGGCAGATGTGGTGATGTTCCATGTGCTGGCGATGTATGCGCCCAGCTTTTTCACCGGGCATCTGATTGCGCGCTTTGGCGCCGAGCGGATTGTCGGCACCGGCCTTGCCATTCTGGCCTTGTCCGGCCTTGTAGCCTTTGTCGGCGTTGACCTGGCCAATTTCTTTGGCGCGCTGATCCTGCTTGGCCTTGGCTGGAACTTTGGCTTTATCGGTGCAACGGCCATGCTGACGGCCAGCCACACCCCTGCCGAACGCGGGCGGATGCAGGGCCTGAACGATTTCATCGTCTTTGCCGGGGTTACGCTGGCGTCGCTGTCATCCGGCGGGCTGATGAACTGTTCGGGAAGCTCGGCCGTCGATGGCTGGCATGCCGTCAATCTTGCGATGGTCCCCTTCCTGACATTGGCCGGGGCCGCGCTGATCTGGCTGGTGCTCCGGCCAAAAACCGCCTGAAATTCACGCGTCTTTCACGCAAGCTGCCCTGCGGGCCTGTTAACCTTTTGATGTAGACCATCAGCAAAAGGGCCCGCGGCATGCGCCTTGCCAGCTTTAACGTCGAGAACCTGTTCAACCGCGCCAGTGTGATGAACCTGAACACCTGGGACGAAGGCCGCCCGATCCTGGATGCGTTGACAACGCTGACCAATCTGCTGGAACAACCGGTCTATACGGCCGCTGACAAGGTGCAGATACTGGCCTTGCTGACAACACTGGGTCTGGATGACAATGACATCGGGCCGCATGTGATCTTGCGGCGCAACAAGGGTGCACCGGGGTCAACGAGACGGCGCTGATGAACACGGGGCGCGTCATCCGCGACATGAACGCCGATATCCTTGCGGTGGTCGAGGCGGAAGACCGCATTGCGCTGAAACATTTCAGCGAAGGCGTGCTGCGGGCCGTGGGTGGCGTGCCCTATCCAAATATCATGCTGATCGATGGCAACGACACGCGCGGCATCGATGTGGGGCTGATGACGCGCGCGGGGCATGACATCGGGCTGATGCGCAGCCATGTTGCCGATGGCGGGCCGGACAACCCGGTGTTCAGCCGGGATTGCCCGGAATATGCCGTGACAACGCCCGCAGGCGAGGTGATCTGGGTGCTGGTCAACCATTTCAAAAGCAAGGGGTTCGGCGAAGCGGCGGCCAACAACGCGCGCCGGCGGACGCAGGCGGCCGCCGTGGCCGCGATTGTTGCACGGCTGCAGGCCGACGGGCAGACATTGATTGCCGTTGTGGGCGATCTGAACGACACGCCAGATTCGGCACCGCTTGCGCCACTGCGGGCGACGAACCTGCGCGATGTGGCCACGCATCCGCGGTTTGACCCCGGCGCCTTTACCGGCAAGGGCACCTATGGCCTTGGCAATGATTCCGACAAGATCGACTATATCCTGCTGTCGCCCGCGCTTTTCGCCCGCGTGACCGGGGCCGGCCTGTGGCGCATGGGCGCATGGCCCGGCGTGCGCCCGGCCCGCTGGCCGGTCTACCCCGAGCTGACGAAAAAGATCCATGCCGCGTCAGACCATCACGCGATCTGGGTTGATCTGGCCTGACGCGCCCTTGGCAGGCAGCCAGCGGTATGGCAAGCACGGCACATGGAAAAGACCATCGTTGCCCTTGCGCCCGCCCATAAGGCTGCCTTTCTGGGGCTTTGGCAGGCCTATCTCGCGTTTTACGCGGTCGACCTTGCCCCGACGACGACAGACGCGACCTGGCAGCGGCTGCTTGATCCGGCAAGCCCGGTCAAGGCACGGCTGGCGCTGGTCGACGGACAGCCCCTTGGCTTTGCCATCCACATGCACCACCCCTCAACCTGGGTTCCCGGCGAAGATTGTTATCTGGAAGACCTGTTCGTGGCCGAGGCGGCGCGGGGCATGGGGTTGGGCCGGGGCCTGATCGACGATCTGCGCGCGCTGGCCAAGGCGCGGGGCTGGCACCGGCTGTACTGGCACACGGACGCGGGGAACACGCGGGCGAGGGCCCTGTACGATACTTATGTCAGGTCAGACGGGCATATCCGCTATCGTCTGAACCTATGATCCGCCGAGGGCGGCCTTCAATGCGGGCAGAAACCGTGTCTCATAATCGGTGCCGACCAGTGGCCCCTGAAAGCGCAACAGAACCGTGCCGTCGCCTGCGATGATGAAGGTCTCGGGCGGGGCTGTCACACCCCAGTCGATCGCCATGCGCCCGCGTGGATCGAACACCATGCCAAAGAACGGGTTCCCTTCCTCGGCCAGATAGGCCGTGGCGGTATCGGGCTGGTCCTTGATGTTGACGCCCGCCACCCGCACGCCATCGGCAGCCATCTGCATCAGCACCGGGTGTTCAGCGCGGCAAGGCGGGCACCAGCTGGCCCAGAAGTTCACCACCGTCACTGTGCCACCGCGCAAATCGGCATCCTGCAAACCCGGCACGGGCGGCAGTGCTTCCGTTCCCACCTGTGGGGCCTGCGCACCCAGAAAGGTCGAAGGCAGCTCATTCGGGTTGTCACGCTGCATGCCGAACCAGAAGGCAAGCGCCAGTCCCGCAAACAACATCGGCGGCAACAACAAAAGCAACCGGTTCATACCCGCCCCCCTGCCCGTGCCTCAGCCTGGGCCAAGGCCCGCTTGGTGCGCGCAGCCCGCCACAGCGACAGCCAGATGATGGCCACAAGCAGGATCAGACTGGCCATGTAAGACCCCAACACCTGCGCGGCATATTTTCCCAGATAGGCCAGCAGCCAATCGACAAAGCCGGGCAGCGGGATGGCAAAAACCTTGTCCATCACTGCATCCGCTCGCGCAGCAAAAGATGTTGAAGGCGGCGCGCGCGAATTTCGGTACGGGTGCGGATCAACACAAGTGTCACGAACAGCAGCACGAACCCGGCAATGCAGACCAGCAAAGGCACCCAAAAGACATCGGCCACGTTCTCTTCCTTATCAAGGCTCAGCGAGGCGCCCTGATGCAGGCCCTGATTCCAGAAGTTCACGGCATAGCGCGACAGCAAGGCAAAGACGGACCCCACCATGCAAAGCACCGAGGTCAGATCCGCCGCTGCATCGGAATCCTCGATGGCGGACCATAGCGCGATATAGCCAAGGTAGAACAGGAACAGGATCAAAAAGGATGTCAGGCGCGGATCCCAGGCCCACCATGTGCCCCACATGGGCTGACCCCAAAAGGCACCGGTGATCAGGGCGATCAACGTAAAGGTCAGGCCCACGGGCGCTGCGGCACGCGCGGCAAGGGCGGAAACATGGTGGCGGCGGATCAGCCAGATCAGGCTGGCGACCAGCATCATCACCCAGGCATTGATGGCCATCATGGCAGCGGGCACATGCAGATAGATGATGCGCACGGTGCTGCCTTGGCGGAAATCATCCGGTGTGAAGAAAAAGCCCCAGATCAGGCCGGTGATCAGGCACAGGGCGGCCAAAGCGGCAAGCCACGGCAGCACACGGGCTGACGTATCCATAAAGCGTTTCGGGTTGGCATATTCCCAGACTGACATGGCCGTTACCTAGAAGGCGGGGCGCGCACAGGCAAGCCCCCTCACCGCAGATTGACCCGGATCGCCATGGCGGCGGCAAAGGGCAGCAGGGCCAGCGCGCCAGCGGTGATGCCGGCCAGCAGCAAAAGCGGGGACTGCAACGGCGCGCCCTGCCCCGCGCGCTGCACCACCTCGGCCCCGAAGATCAGCGTCGGCACATAGAGCGGCAGCACGAGAAGCGACAGCAGCAACCCGCCACGCTTGATCCCCACGGTCAGGGCCGCACCGAATGCGCCAATCATCGACAAGGCGGGCGTGCCGATCAGCAGGCTGAGCGTCAGCCAGCCGAAGGCCGGGCCGGGCAGTTGCAAAAGGATCCCCAGCACCGGCGCCAGCAGCGCCAGTGGCAGGCCCGTGGTCACCCAATGCGCTGCGGCCTTGGCGAGCACGACACCCTCCATCGGGATGGGGGCGGTGGCCAGCAGATCAAGGCTACCATCTTCGAAATCCGTGGCAAACAGCCGGTCAAGCGTCAGCAGACAGGACAGCATCGCGCCCACCCACAGGATACCCGGCGCGATCAGGGCCAAGGTTGCGGCCTTTGGGCCCACACCAAGCGGCACGAGCACGGCCACCAGCAGAAAGAACGCAAGGGCAAGGCCAAAGCCCCCCCCGGCGCGGAAAGCAAGGCGCAGATCACGCAGAAACAACGCGATCATGGCAAGGCCCCAAGCCGGGCCTTGAAAGGGGCAAGGTCCAGCGTCTGGGCAGCCGTCAGGCCAAGGTCGATATGCGTGGCGATGACGGCAAGGCCGCCATTGGCCAGATGCGTGGTGATGACCTGCACGAACAAGCCGACCGAAGCGGCATCGAGCGACACGGTCGGTTCATCCAACAGCCAGACCTTGCGCCCGGTCACCAGCAACCGCGCAAGGCCGAGGCGGCGGCGCTGCCCGGCAGACAACTGGCCTGCCGGGCGGCTTTGCAGCGCAGTCAGGTTCATGGCGCTGATCGCGGGTGCAATATCACGCTGGCCATGCACGGCTGCCCAGAAGCCCAGATTCTCCGCAACCGTCAGCGCGGCCTTCACACCATCGGCATGCGTGGCCAAGGCCACATCATCCGCGCCCACCGACACCTCACCTGCAAGCGCCGGTTGCAACCCTGCCAGCGTGCGCAACAGCGTGGTCTTGCCTGCACCATTCGGCCCGCGCAAAATCAGCGCCTGCCCCGCCGCCACGGCAAAGCTGACGCCCGCCAGCACCGGCACGCCGCCGCGCGCGCATGACAGATTGTTGACCCGCAATTCCATGCGCACAGCCCTAACGCATGGCACAGCGGCGCGAAAGCCCATAGGGTCGGCCCGCAGGAATCAGGGGAAGATCATGCTGTCCACAAACGCTTTCGGCAAAACCGGCCTCACCACCACCCGTATCGGCTTTGGCGCATGGGCCATTGGCGGCACATGGGGCGAGGTGACGGAAACGGCCGCCAAGGACACGCTGCATGCCGCCCTTGATGCCGGAATGACGTTTATCGACACAGCCGATGTCTATGGCGATGGCCGGTCCGAACGCCTGATTGCCGAAGTGCTGGCCAGCCGCCCCGGCCCGCGCCCCTTTGTGGCGACCAAGGCCGGGCGCCGCCTTTCGCCACATGTCGTCGAAGGTTATCGCGACCTGAGCGCCTTCATTGACCGGTCGCGCCGCAATTTGCAGATGGATTGCCTTGACCTTCTGCAACTCCACTGCCCGCCGCCCATGGCCTATCACGACAACGCCGTGTTCGATGCGCTGGACGATCTGCAAGCGCGCGGCATCATTGCCCGCTACGGCGTGAGCGTGGAAACCGTGGTCGAGGCGATGGCCGCAATCGCGCGGCCCGGTGTGACCTCGGTCCAGATCATCTACAACATCTTCCGCCCGCGCCCGGCAGAAGGGTTCTTTCGCGCGGCGGAAAAGCTTGGTGTGGCGGTGATAGCCCGCGTGCCACTGGCCTCGGGCCTGCTGACGGGCAAGATGACGGCGCAAAGCAGCTTTGCCGCCGACGATCACCGCAGCTTCAACCGCAACGGCGAGGCGTTTGACATGGGCGAGACGTTTTCGGGCGTGCCCTATGACGTGGGCCTTGCGGCGGTCGAGGAGATTCGCGCGCTTGTGCCCGCAGGCGCCAGCATGGCGCAACTGGCCCTGCGCTGGATCATGATGGATCAGGCCCTCAGCGTGGTCATCCCCGGCGCAAAAACACCCGAACAGGCCCGCGCCAATGCTGCCGCCGATGCGCTGGCCCCCCTGCCCGCCACAACAATGGCTGCCTTGCGCGACATTTACGACCGCCTGATCGCCGCGCATGTGCACCACCGCTGGTAACGGCGCGCACCTGAAAATTTTAGTACTAAAATTTTCAGTTCACACCGGCAACAAGGCCACGGCCACGCGCCGCCCTTCGCCCAGAAGCACGTTGTAGGTGCGGCAGGCGGCGGGTGAGTTCATCACCTCCACCCCCATCCCCGCCGCTTCGATCAGCATGCGGAAGGTAGGCGGTGCATGGGCAATCTCGGCCCCGGTGCCAACAAACAGCACATCGATCCGCCCGGCCAGCGTCAGCGGGCCATCCGTATCGTCAAACCCGCCCCATGGCCCTGCATCCCATGGCGAGATCAGGCATGGCCCGCGCAGCACATGCGTGCCGATGCGGAAAAAGCCTGGGCCATAGCCCGCAATGGGCAAGGCCTGATCATAGGTGACGGGGGTCAGCCTCATGCGTCGATGTTGGCGTATTGGCCCGATGCACCGCCCTTTGGCTTTTCACTGCGGTCCAACCCGATGAACAGAAGGATATTCTTGGCCACGAACACCGAGGAATAAGTGCCAAGGATGATCCCCAGCAAAATCGCGCCGACAAAGCCACGGATCACGTCACCGCCAAAGATCAGCATGGCCACAAGCGCAATCATGGTGGTGACCGATGTCTGCAAGGTCCGGCTCAGCGTTTCGTTCACCGACAGGTTCATCACATCGCGCAAAGGCATTGTCTTGTATTTCTGCAAATTCTCGCGCAGCCGGTCAAACACCACCACCGTGTCGTTGATCGAATAGCCAAGGATCGTCAGCAGCGCCGCAACGATGGTCAGATCAAACTTGAACTGGAACAGCGCCCAGACCCCGATGGTCAGGAAGATGTCGTGGATCAGCGCCAGAACAGCGCCAACCGCGAACTGCCATTCGAACCGCAGCCAGATGTAGATCAGGATACAGATCGTTGCGGCGACCATGGCCATGATCGCGGACCAGATCAGTTCTCCCGAAACCTTTGGCCCGACCGATTCCACCGAAGGAAACGTGATCGCAGGGTCGATCACCTGCAGCGCCGCCTCGACCTCGGCGATCACTTCGGGGGTGACCGCCTCAAACCCCTCCTGCGGCGCGATCCTGATCTGGGCCACGTGCTGGTCGGCCGCAAATGACGGATCGAAGACCTCGGTGATCGAGACATCGCCAAGATCAAGCGCGGTCAAGACGGCCCGATAGGCGCCCACATCCACCGGCGTGGATGATTCCGTGCGGATGGTCGTGCCGCCCTGAAAATCGATCCCGTAATTCAGGCCCATCACGGCCCACAGGATCAGCGCGACGACAGTCGCCACCATCGAGCCGCCGAATGTAAGCTTTGCATTGGCGAAAAAGTCGATGTTGGTACGATCTTTCGCCAGTCTCAGACGCCACGCCATCGGAGGCTCCTATACGTAAACGGTCTTTGGCTTGCGCCAGTTGAACCACAATTCCACGAACAGCCGCGTCACGAACAGCGCCGTGAACACCGATGTGATGATGCCGATGCCAAGCGTAATCGCAAAGCCCCGCACGGGCCCTGCCCCCACGGCCCACAGGACGACCGCGGTGATGAACGTGGTGATGTTGGCATCAATGATCGCCGACAGCGCCTTTTCATAGCCGATCTCGATGGCCCGCGCGGCTGATTTCTGGTTGCGCAATTCCTCGCGGATGCGTTCAAAGACCAGAACATTGGCATCAACGGCCATCCCGATGGTCAGGACGATCCCCGCGATGCCCGGCAGGGTCAGCGTGCCGCCCACCGCCGACAGCGCGGCAAAGATCAGCGCCATGTTGATGGCAAGGGCCACATTCGCAAAGATGCCGAACAACCCGTAAGACGCCGACATGTAGACAACAACCGCAACCATGGCGACCACAGCCGCCACCTTGCCCGCATCAATGCTGTCCTGCCCCAGTTCCGGGCCGACAGTACGTTCTTCAAGAAAGGTCAGTTCGGCCGGCAAGGCCCCTGCACGCAACAACACGGCCAGTTCGGTTGATTGTTCCACCGTGAAACTGCCGGTGATGATCCCCGACCCGCCCGGAATATGGCTTTGAATACGCGGCGCGGAAATCACCTCGCCATCAAGCACGATGGCGAAAAGCTGGCCGATATTGGCAGCGGTATAATCGCCGAAAACCTGCGCAGCACTTGTGTTGAAGCGAAAGTTCACCGCCGGCCGGTTCTGGTCATCAAAGGACGGCTGCGCATCTGTCACATCCTCGCCCGAGATGACCGGCGTGCTGTCCACCACGTAAAAGATGCCCGGTTCATCGCGTGATGGCAGCAACGCCTGATCAAAGCTGACCGCCGCACCAGCATCTGCCGTCGTGTCAAGCACACGGTTGAACGTCAGCTGCGCCGTCTGGCCGATCAGCGATTTCAGTTCGGCCGCAGATCCGATGCCCGGCACCTGGATCAGCACGCGGTCCTCGCCCTGGCGTTGGATCGTCGGTTCGCGGGTGCCCACCTCATCCACCCGGCGGCGGATGATTTCCAATGATTGCTGCAGCGTGCGGTCATCAGTCGCCTCACGCTCGGCCTCGGACAGCTGGATCACCAGATCGCTGCCGTCCACCGTCACCTCGATATCGCTGCTGCCCGCACCCGTCAGCGTCACCACCGGGGTTGCCAGCGCCTCAATCGCCGCAATCGCCGCCTGCTGGCCTTCGGGCCGCTCGATCCGCACGCGCAGGACACCGTCTGGCGATGGCTGGCGGCGCACGGCGCCCACCTCATCGCGCAGTTCGCGCAGCGCGTCACGGATACGCGGCCAGTAACCATCCATCCGCGTCTTGTAGACGTCCTGCACCTGCACTTCGGCCAGCAAATGCGCACCGCCACGCAGGTCAAGCCCAAGGTTATGGCAGGAAGCCCGGCCACAAAGCCTTGTCTGCCTGCTGTTCCGGCGTCAAAAGGGCCGTTGCCTCGGCAGGTGTCAGGTCATCATTCTGCGCGGTGACAGCGTCAAGCGCCACCAGCGCATCATTATGTCTTTCGACATTCGCATAGTTCAGGTTCGGGATGGCACCCGCAATCCCAAGCGCCACAACGCCCCAGATCAGAATGCGCTTCCACAGCGGCGTAAACAGCATCGCAGGTCAGCCCTATCTTGGTTGTCAGCTTGCCGCCGGTTCCGTCTTGTTCATCACGGTTGCAATCGTGTGCTTGGCAACCTTGACCTTGACGCCTTCGGCGATTTCCACCTCGATCACGCCATCTTCCTGCACCTTGGTCACCTTGCCGATGATGCCACCTTGCGTCAGCACCTGATCACCCCGGCGCAGCGCCTCGACCATGGCCTTATGCTCTTTCAGCTTTTTCTGCTGCGGACGGATCAGCAGGAAGTACATGATCAGAAAGATCAGGATCAGGGGCAGAAAAGACCCCAGGGCAGCCCCGGCCCCAACCTGGCCCCCGGCGGCCTGCGCGTAAGCGGCATTCACGAACATTGGCTTTTCCCCGTTTTGCGGGGGGCCTGATACAAGACGACCCCCGGATTTGGCGCGCAACCTAGTCGCAGCCGCCCTGATGTGCAAGGCAGCCCGCAGGCGCTGGCGTGAGGTAAGCGTGGCCGGCCGGAATTACTAGGGTCAGACGATCTGGCGCAGACCCGGCAGACGCAGCAACACCGCTGTCGCGGCCCATGCAGTGGCCATGGTGAACAGCGCGGCAAGCCCGCGGTCAACGCCCGCGCCAAACAGCTTGAACGCCACCAGCATGAAGAACGGGTGCAGCACATAGATGCCAAAGGCAAATCCGGCCAGCCATGTCGGCCATGTGCCGCGAATGCGAATACGCCAGACGATTTCGAACACCACCGCCGCCAGGAACATCTGGACCGAGGCAAAACCGGGGCCGGTGACATGGGTGGAAAGGCGGTCTGAGTCAGAAAACTCGGCGATAAACGGGCCAAAGCCGGGTTCAACGGCAACGGTGACCACGCTGGCGACAAAGGCTGTGGCCAGCGGCAACCACGGCATGCCGTTGCGCCGGCCAAGGGCAACGAACAGCCCGTAAAGGAACAGTGGGATGGAAAACCACCATTGTGGCCATGGCTCAGGCCAGCCGAGGTGCCGGTGCAACCAGCCGCATAGGGGGCCGATGATGATCAGCGCAACGGCAAAGGCATACATGCTGACGGGTGAGCGTACATCGCGGGCGACCATGGGCACGATGCCAAGGGCGAGCATGACAAAGGGCAGGAACCAGAGGTGGATCCATGATCCAAGCAGCAAGCTTGACCATTCGGAAATCAGCGGCACCATGCGCCAGTCGTCAGCCATGTAATACTGCAAGGCTTTGTAGAACACGCACCATGCCAGCCACGGGATCAGGATGCGCTGCGCCAGGATGCGCTGCGCACGCGACGCCCAGAAACCCTGGGCCTGCCCTTTGGCGGCAGCGCGGTCATAGGAACCCACGGCAAAATAGCTGGTCAGCATCAGGAACAGTGCCAGCGACAGATAGCCGATATCCGCAAAGGGCGCGCGCGCGTGATCCCAGACAATGCCAAGCGCTGCCACAAAGCGCACAAGGTCAATCGTCCGGTTATAGTCAGCGCTTGCGGGTTTGGGTGTTCCGGCCATGTTTTTCCTTTGGTGACCCGGTCATTTGGCAAAGCCAGTCGAGCAAGACCAGCCCCTTAATGCCCGGCCATGGCAAATTTATGGTAAATGTCGCTGCGTTTTGGCCTATTTAGGCGTGCCCCCTTTCGGCAAGGCGCGGATTGCGGCATACGGGCGGCAGCAACGAAGGAGCCCAGAGATGCACGATATCCGCCTGATCCGCGAAAACCCGGCTGCGTTTGACGCGGCCTTGGCGCGTCGTGGGGTATCGGCAATGTCGGCAGAAATTCTGGCGATCGATAACGCGCGGCGCGCAAAGATCCTTGCGGCGGAAACGGCGCAGGCGGCCCAAAACGCGGCCTCCAAAGAGGTGGGCGCGGCCAAGGCGGCAGGCAAGGATGCCGAATTCGAACGCCTGCGCGCGCTGGTCGCCGAAAAGAAGGCCGAAATCGCCCGCCTGACCGAAGAGGCCGGGGCCGAGGATGCGCGTCTGCGTGACCTGCTCCTGACCCTGCCCAACACGCCCTTGGCCGAAGTGCCCGATGGCGCGGATGAACACGGCAATGTGGAATTGCGCCGTGTCGGCCACCCCCGCAACTTTGACTTCACGCCCGCC
>JALOSO010000138.1 GCA_025458385.1 Paracoccaceae bacterium
GCGGGTCGACCTGCGCCATGCGCCCGGCGTGGTTGCGATGACCGACAAGCCCGCCCATGTGATGCGGCATGGCCAGGACACCTCGATGTGGAGCGCGATCGACAGCGTGAAGGCGGGCGAGGCGACGGTTGCCGTGTCTTGTGGCAATACGGGCGCGCTGATGGCTGTCAGCATGATCCGCCTGCGCAAGCTGCCAGGCGTGAACCGGCCGGCAATCGCCTGCCTGTGGCCCAGCCGGAACAGCGGCGGTTTCAACGTGATGCTGGATGTTGGCGCCGATATCCGGGCCGAGGCGGATGACCTGCTGCAATATGCAACGATGGGTGCGGCTTATGCGCGCGACGGGTTGCATCTGCCCCGGCCGCGCGTCGGGTTGCTGAACGTTGGCACCGAAGATCACAAGGGTCGCCCCGAGATCAAAGAGGCGCATGAACGGCTGCTGTCGGGGGGCGATCCTGGGTTTGACTATATCGGGTTCGTCGAAGGCAATGATCTGCCGGCCGACCGGGTTGATGTGATCGTGACCGACGGGTTTACCGGCAATGTGGCCTTGAAGACCGGCGAAGGTACGGCAAAACTGATCTCGGATTTCCTGCGCGAGGCGTTCAATGCCGGCGTTCTGTCAAAATTCGCAGCCTTGCTGGCGCTGAATTCCCTGAAACGGTTGCAGCGGCGGATGGACCCGCGCCGGGTGAATGGAGGGGTCTTTTTGGGGTTGAACGGCACCGTCGTGAAATCGCACGGATCGGCCGATGCCACGGGCATCGCCGCAGCCATCGACCTTGCCCACCGGCTTGCGGCGTCCGGCTTTCAGGCGCGGCTGGCGGCCCGCCTTGCAGTGGCCGCAACGACGGGGCAGGATGCCGCCGCAGGACAGGTGATGCCAAAGGACGGACCCAATTCATGACGATACGCGCGGCTGTGATGGGGGTGGGGCATTATCTGCCGGCCCGCGTGGTGCCAAATGCGGAATTCGCAGACAAGATCGACACGTCTGATGAATGGATCAAGTCGCGTTCAGGCATCGAACGGCGGCATTTCGCGGCACCGGGCGAAAAGACGTCAGACCTTGCAACCCATGCCGCACAAGCGGCCCTTGCCGATGCGGGGCTGACGGCTGCGGATGTGGATGCGATCATCGTTGCGACCTCGACACCCGACCTGACCTTTCCTTCGGTGGCCACGATGGTGCAGGCCCGCCTTGGCATGACAAGGGGATTCGCCTTTGATGTGCAGGCGGTCTGCGCGGGATTCGTGTTTGCCCTGGCCAATGCCGACGGGCTGATCCGGGCCGGTCAGGCGCATTGCGTGCTGGTGATCGGGGCCGAAACCTTTAGCCGTTTGATGGACTGGGAAGACCGCACCACGTCGGTGCTGTTCGGCGACGGGGCCGGGGCGGTGGTGCTGACCGCGCTACCGGGCCAGGGTGACGCATCGGACCGGGGCATCCTTGCCACGGATCTGAACAGTGACGGGCGGTTCCAGGACCTGCTTTATGTCGATGGCGGCACCTCGACCGGGACCACCGGGCATCTGCGGATGCAGGGCAAAGAAGTGTTCCGCCATGCCATTGAAAAACTTGCCGAAACGGCGCACCGGTCGCTTGGAAAGGCCGGGGTGACGGCACAGGATGTTGACTGGATCGTGCCACATCAGGCCAATTTGCGCATCATTGCGGGCACGGCACAGAAGATGGGCCTGCCGATGGAACGGGTGGTGGTCACGGTGCAGGACCACGGGAATACATCGGCGGCCTCGATCCCGTTGGCCCTGTCGGTCGGCCGCGCGCGGGGTCAGATCAAGACAGGCGATCTGATCGTGACCGAGGCAATCGGCGGCGGGCTGGCCTGGGGATCGGTTGTTCTGCGCTGGTAGCGTTCGGGCGATGCGCGCAGGAAGCGGCGCGAAGTTCGCCACCCAAGCCATTGTTATTGACTCGGAAATCCCTGCGGCGCAATGTCACCCCATAACCCGGGGGGGATATGATGAGTGACAAGACACTGACGCGCATGGATCTGTCCGAGGCGGTGTTCCGCGAGGTCGGCCTAAGCCGGAATGAATCGGCCAATCTGGTCGAAAGCGTGCTGCAGCACATGTCGGATGCGCTGGCACGGGGTGAAACGGTCAAGATTTCGTCCTTTGGGACATTTTCGGTGCGGGCCAAGACGGCGCGCGTGGGGCGCAACCCGAAAACCGGGGATGAGGTGCCGATCAGCCCACGCACGGTGCTGACATTCCGGCCATCGCACATGATGAAAGATCGCGTGGCCGCCGGCAAAAAACGATAAGGGCCGCGCGGCATGGAAAAATCGCCAGACGCCTTTCGCACGATCAGCGAGGTTGCCGAGGTTCTTGATACCCCGGCACATGTGCTGCGCTTCTGGGAAAGCCGGTTCCCGCAGATCAAGCCGGTGAAACGGGCGGGCGGGCGGCGGTATTACAGGCCCAGCGACATTGCGCTGCTGGAAGGGATCAAGCGATTGCTGCACAGCGAAGGCATGACGATCCGGGGCGTGCAAAAGGTCTTGCGCGAACAGGGCGTGCGCCATGTCGCTGGCCTGTCCGAGGAACCGTCCGAGGAACAGGTGGCCCTTGAGGTTGCGCTGGCCGATCTGGACAATGACACCCCGGCCAGCCTGACACCCCCGGCCGCCGAGGATGCAACGGTAACCGTGCTGCAAGAGGCGATAGCGCGGCTGCGTGACGGGTTGCCACCGCCCGCGCCGCCGGTGCAGCAAAGCCTGTGGGAGACTGCATCTCCATCTGCATCAGCAACCGCCCCCGTGCCACTGTCCGCTGGCGCAGAAACACAGATGGCCACTGTAGCGCAGCCCCCCCTGCCCCCGGCCAGACCGGTCGACAGGCCTGCCGAAGCGACCGAGGTGCCCAAGGGCCCGACACTGGCCGCACGCCTCCGCCAGCACGGGGCCAAGGGGGATGCCGCGGCACTTGCGCCGCTGTTGGCCCGGCTGACGGCGCTGCGCGACCGCATGTCGGATACCGGTCATCCCGGCGGGCTGTGAATGCGCTTTCCTGCTTGCCCCGGCTGTAAAACCCGGTATGTACGCGGCTGTTCGGGCCGTAGCGCAGCCTGGTTAGCGCGTCCGTCTGGGGGGCGGGAGGTCGTGAGTTCGAATCTCACCGGCCCGACCATTGAAATCGCCCGTGACCGGCACAAACCGGCTGCGGGCGGTTCCATTTCAGGGATTTGACATGACAGGCGTTCTGCCAGCACAGGCCTTGCGCCAGATGATTGCCGATGGCGCGATTGCAGCCGCGCCTGCCGTCCTACCGGGGCAGGTTCAGCCCGCCAGCCTTGATCTGCGTCTGGGCACCACGGCCTACCGGGTGCGGGCGTCGTTCCTTGCGGGGCATGGCGCGCGGGTGGCTGACCGGCTTGCCGCGTTCGAGATGCACCGCGTTGACCTGACAGGCGGGGCCGTGCTGGAAAAAGGCTGCGTCTATGTCATCCCGCTGATGGAAAGGTTGGCCCTGCCGGCCGGCATCACCGCGGTGGCCAACGCAAAATCATCAACGGGGCGGCTTGACCTGCTGACGCGCACGATCACCGATGGCGGGGTCGAATTCGACCGCATCCCCGAAGGCTACACAGGCCCGCTTTATGCCGAGGTCTGCCCGCGCAGCTTTTCGGTTCTGGTGCGCGCAGGCCAACGGCTGAACCAGATCAGGTTCCGCGATGGGCAGGCCGCGCTCGACGATGCCGCGCTTGCTGCGCTTCATGCGCGCGATCCGCTGGTCAGCGGGGCCGCCGTGATTTCAGAAGGTCTGGGATTTTCGGTCGATCTGCGGCTACCGGGCGGCCTGCAGGGCTATCGGGCAAAACCCCATGCGGGGGTGATCGACCTTGACCGCATCGCGCATTACCCAGCGGCGGATTTCTGGGAAGAAATACGCACCGATCAGGGTCAGATCATCCTTGATCCGGGCGCCTTTTACATTCTGGTCAGCCGCGAGGCTGTGACAATCCCCCCCGACTATGCCGCAGAAATGGCCCCTTACCTTGCGATGGTGGGCGAGTTCCGGGTGCATTATGCGGGCTTTTTTGACCCCGGCTTTGGGCATGCCACGGCAGGCGGGGCCGGGTCGCGTGGCGTGCTGGAGGTGCGCTGTCACGAAGCGCCGTTCGTTCTGGAAGATGGGCAAGTCGTGGGGCGGCTGGTCTATGAACGCATGGCCGCCCGGCCAGACGCACTTTATGGCACGGGCATCGCCTCAAACTATCAGGGTCAGGGGCTGAAGCTGGCCAAACAGTTCCGCATGGCCTAGCGCACGGCGTTTTTTCGTCAACGGCCAAGACACGCAGCGGCATGGCCGGATTGACGCGCGGCCGGTCACAGGTTCAGGCAGCCTCGAACGCCACAGGCCGCCGCATGAACTGCGTCGCGCGGGTGCTGACGGCACGCGGATCACCGGTTGTCAGGAACCGCGATACCTTGCCCGCGCCCAGCATATCAGGCCGCCGCTGCAGGTAATCGGCCAGACTTTCCGCCACAAGGCTGGGTTGCGAATAGACTTTGACCCCCGGCCCAAGCGCATCGGCAAAGACATGTTCCATCAGCGGATAATGCGTACAGCCCAGCACCGCAGCCTGCGGTTGCGGCATCCGGCGCTTCAGCGCCTCGACATGGCTGCGCACCAGCGCTTCGGCCAGAATCTCATCGCCCTGTTCAATCGCATCGACCACACCGCCGCAGGGCTGTGCCTCGACATCCACACCGATCGCCCGGAAGGCCAGTTCGCGCTGAAAGGCCCGGCTTGCCACCGTGGCGGGCGTTGCAAACAGCGCCACATGTTTGACCGCCACTTCACGCGGTGGCGAGTTGTCACCCCATTGCCGTTCCGTGACCGCCTCGATCATCGGCACGAATACCCCCAGCACGCGCTTGTCGGCGGGCACCCAGGTTTCCTGCATCCGCTTTAGCGCAGCGGCTGAGGCCGTGTTGCAGGCAAGGATCACCAGATCGCAGCCTTCGGCCCACAGCCGCTCGACCGCTGCCGTGGTCAGGTTGAAGATGTCATCCGGTGTGCGCACCCCGTAAGGCGCATGGGCATTGTCACCAAGATAGACAAACGGCACATCGGGAAGGCGCTTTTGCACTGCGGCCAGCACTGTCAGGCCACCCAGCCCGCTGTCGAACATCCCCACTGCCATGCCTGCCTCCTGCGGATTGTTCGCAGGTCAGCGATAGCGCGCCTCGAACTCATATCCCAGATCATAGGATTTCACTGGCGCAGGGGAAAGGGCATAGGTGGCCGCGCGCAATGTTTCCATCATCCGTGCCGGATCGCGTGGCAGATGTTCGGGCGCGATTGGCAGGCCGACACGCAGCTTGACCGGCGCGTCGATCCGGGCGCGGAATTCCCGCAACAGCAGGCCAAGGCGCAGCGTGTAATGCAGGTGCGATGCGATCTGAAACAGGCGCGAGTTATGGCCTTCGAAATAGATCGGCACAACGGTGGCCCGTGACCGGCTGATCATCTTGGCGGTAAAGCTGCGCCAGACCGGGTCAAGGGGCTGCGAAAACGGCCGCGCGGCGGTTGATACCGTGCCACCGGGAAAGACGCCAATGGCGCCGCCCTGCCCCAGATAGGCCAGTGCCTTGGCGCGGGTGGTCAGGTTCATCTGCAACGCAGCGGGGGTTTCATCAAAGGCAATGGGCAGGATCACCTGCGTAAGTGGTGCCGCACGGATGAAGACAGCATTGGCCAGAATGCGAAAATCAGGCCGGGTGCGGTGCAGGATCTGGGCCATCATCAGCCCGTCAAGGATGCCGTAAGGGTGATTTGCGATCAGCACCAGTGGGCCGTCGCGCGGAATGCTGGCAAGACTGCCGACCGTCACGTCAAGCGACAGGCCATATCGGGCGGGGATCACATCCCAAAAGGCCCGGCCGTCGCGCAGGTCGCGTTCATAACCGGTGGCACGGCGGATCAATGACAGCCGCCCGGTGGCATTTTCCAACAGCCGGATGACGGCGCGCCCGGTTGGCCCACGGGCTGCGGATGCATAGCTGATGTCACGCGCAAGTTCGCTTTGCATTTACTGCCCCCCCGGCATCACCCCGCCGCTTTTGGCAACGATATCCCCCCAAGGTGACAGTCCGGCGACAACTTCGCCCCTGAAGGCGGGTTTACTTGCAGCAGAAATTGCATACCTACGCACAAAGGTATGTTAGCGTTCACAGGCTTTTGGGGTGGGACAGGCGATGGATTGGGACAAGCTGCGGATTTTTCATGCGGTCGCCGAAAAAGGCAGCCTGACCCATGCAGGCGATGTGCTGCACCTGTCGCAGTCCGCCGTCAGCCGGCAGATCAGGGCGCTGGAGGAATCACTGAACGTGACCCTGTTCCACCGGCATGCACGCGGGCTGATCCTGACCGAACAGGGTGAACTGCTGTTCGAGGCGACCAATCAGATGGTCAAACGCCTTGATGCCGCCGCTGCGCGCATCCGCGACAGCGAAGACGAAGTGTTCGGCGAATTGCGCGTGACCACAACGACAGGGTTCGGCACGCTGTGGCTGGCCCCACGTCTGCCCGCGCTTTACAAGAAATACCCCAGCCTGAAGATCGACCTGATGCTGGAAGAACGCGTGCTTGACCTGCCGATGCGCGAGGCCGATGTGGCCATCCGCATGAAGGAACCCAGTCAGGCCGACCTGATCCGCAAGCGCCTGATCAACATCCGCATGCGGCTTTATGCGACACCCAGCTATCTGGCGGCCAATGGCACGCCCGAATCGATGGCGGATTTTGCAGCGCACCGGCTGATTTGCCAGCATCCCGGGACATCGCAGGTGGCCGCCGGCGCCTTGCTGTCGGCCGAACTGATGAGCCACGACATCCCGTCAACCCTGACAGTGAACAACTATTTCGGCGTGCTGCAGGGCGTGCTGAACCATCTGGGCATCGGGGTCTTGCCCGATTACATCACCGAAGACTTTCCAGACCTTGTCCGTGTGCTGCCCGATACCGAAAGCGCCGAAGTGCCGGTGTTTCTGGCCTATCCGGAAGAATTGCGCCACTCCAAGCGGGTCGCCGCGTTCCGCGATTTCGTCACGGAAGAGATTTTTGCCTTTCGCAAGCGCAATCAGGTCTAGGCTGCGCGGATGTTTGCGCGAACATCTGCCACAAAAAGCGGCAGATTCCCGATGATTTACAATGGCATGGCAGCCATGCACGTAACGCATAGCGGGCTTGCCCAATGCGCAGGCTTGATTTCCTTGTAATGCTGCAACTGCGAGCATAGTTAGGATCATGCGGTGCTGGATGAGCATGCTCTCCACTGCGCCGCATACCTCCCTGTTGGACTATGGCCGAGCTTTTGCTCGGCCTTTTTTTTGCTTAATGCAGCCTGTCGCGCCGCGCGGTCAGGAAAACGGCATCTGCCGGGTTCGCGGCCATGGCAATCGCGCGGTCATAGGCCTGTGTTGCTGCGGTTTTCTCGCCCGCCATTGCGGCGATGGCGGCATCGGCGGCGTGAAAGGGCTGATATTCGGCCAATGTTGCCCGCAGCGTGGACAAGACCTTGCGCGCAGTGGCCAGATCGCCCGCCTCGGCCATGGCAACCGCCTGGTTCAGGCGGATGATATCGGTCGGCTCATGCGCCATCAGCACGCCATACAGTGCCACGATCTGCGCCCAGTCGGGTTTTTCCGGCAGCACATGGCAGGCTGCAATCGCCGCTTTCAGCTGGTATGGGCCAGGCCGGTGCTGCGCAAGGGCCGCCCGCACGATCTGGTCCGCCTCCGCCAGCATTGCCTGATCCCACAGGCTGCGGTCCTGTTCCTGCGGCGGCACCGTTTGGCCATCCGGTCCGATGCGCGCGGCACGGCGGGCATGTGAAAACATCATCAGTGCAAGGCAGCCCTGCACCTCTGGCTCATTCGGGCGCAACCGGTCGATGATCCGCAGCAGATACACCGCTTCCTCGCACAAATCGCGGCCTGAGACCGGCCCCGCCGTGTAGCCCGCGTTATAGATCAGATAGACCACCGTCAGCACGGCCTGCAGGCGCGCATCCCATTCCTCTGGTCCCGGCACGCGGAACAGAAAGGATCGCGCAATGTCCGTTGTGGTCAGCCCGCAGACCGTGCGCAGGGTCAGCGCCACCTGGCTTTTCTGCTCAAGCGCCGGATGACAGCAGGTGAATATCAGCGACAGCCGTTCATCCGGGATCAATGCCGTTTCCACGTCTTCAGCCTCCTCTTTGGCCAGCACTGCAATCGCCGCCGCCTTTTTTGCCTCGCGCGCGCCGCTGCGCATGTGGTCGATTGCCTTGCGTAGCGCGACTTTCAGAAGCCAGCCCTGCGGCGATGCTGGCAGGCCCACCCGGCCCCAATGCGAAAGGGCGGAAATGGTGGCTTCCTGCAGCACCTCTTCCGCCAGTTGCCAGTCGCGCAGTTGCTTGATCAGCGCAGCCATCAGCCGCCCCCTGTCATTGCGCATCACAGCCTCTATGGCGTTGGTGGCGGCAATGGCTTGGGGGGCGGCTGACATTGTTCAGTTCGCTGTCGGGTTGTAATCCATCAGCGGGCGCACCTCGATCGTGCCAAACCCGGCTGACGGCACCTGTGCTGCGTACTTCAGCGCGCTGTCCAGATCGGGCACGTCGATCACATAGTAGCCGCCCAGATGCTCTTTGGTTTCGGCAAAGGGCCCGTCCATGGTTTCCACCTTTCCCGCCCGCACCCGCACCGAGGTGGCGGTCTCTACCCCCTGCAGGCCCTCGCCCGCCCGCAGCACGCCATCCGCCTTCATCTTTTCGTTCAGCATGAAGAAGCCGCCCATCATCGCGTCGAATTCCTTGCTGCCGTAAGCCGGTTCCAGTGCGGGGTCATTGTAGATCAGAAGCATGTATTGCATTTGCGTATTCCTTTGTCCTTGGGGTTTCAGTTGGTTGGGGTTGTTCACAGGCCGAGGATGTTGACGCCAAGGCAGACCATGGCATTCAGCGTGGCAAGCAGGTTGGTCGAGTTGCCGATGTAGCGGGCGGGCATTGCGGCGTTGTTGATGTCTCCCAGACCGAAGGGATGGACGATCCGCCCCAGCAGCAGCAGGGCGCCAGAGATATGGATGTAGAGGTCCGGCGCGCCCATGCCTTCGGCAAGGATCATCAGGATCAGCACGAAGGTCGTCCATTCCACAAAGTTGCCGTGCTGGCGCACACGGCGCAGCAGTTCGGTATTGCCGCCGTCACCGTACGAGATTTTCTCCTTGCCGCGGATCGCGCTGACGCGGAACCACAGAACCAGGTAGATCGCCGCAAGCGGCAGGGCGTACAGTGGTGTAACTTCAAACAACATGGTCTTTCCTTTTTGTTTTGCGTTTCGATAACCCAAGGACGCTGCCAGTTTGCCGTTTTCGACATGGCCCCCAAGAAAAGTTTGAAAAAACTTGTAACGCAGGCGCTGTGCCGTGGCAGTTTTGCATCTAAACACCTGCAATCGTTCTGTTTTTTGATAATGAAAAAATTCTGCCCGAACCCAAAGAATTTTCGCGCAAAGCGCGCGCAGCCCACCCCGACCCTTTCCCTTGGCTGATAATTCCCCTATCAGGCGCGCAAATCCCCGATGTTTGAGGCCCGCATGTCTGATCCCGCCATCACCCCGGACCTGATTGCAGCACACGGCCTGAAGCCGGATGAATATGAACGCCTGCTGGGCATCATCGGGCGCGAACCCACCTTCACCGAACTCGGCATCTTCTCGGCCATGTGGAACGAGCATTGTTCCTACAAGTCCTCAAAAATCCACCTCAAGAAACTGCCCACCACCGGCCCGCAAGTCATCTGCGGCCCCGGCGAAAACGCAGGCGTCGTGGATATCGGCGATGGGCAGGCGGTCATCTTCAAGATGGAAAGCCACAACCACCCCAGCTACATCGAACCGCATCAGGGCGCGGCCACCGGCGTGGGCGGCATTTTGCGCGATGTGTTCACCATGGGCGCGCGGCCCATTGCGGCCATGAACGCGCTGTCGTTCGGGCTGCCGAGCCACCCGAAAACCGCGCATCTGGTCAAGGGCGTGGTCGAAGGCATCGGCGGTTACGGCAACGCGTTCGGCGTGCCCACCGTGGGCGGCGAAGTGCGCTTTCACCGCAGCTATAACGGCAACTGTCTGGTCAACGCCTTTGCCGCAGGCATCGCGGATACCGACAAGATCTTCTATTCCGTCGCATCCGGCGTGGGCATGCCCGTGGTCTATCTGGGTGCCAAGACGGGCCGCGATGGTGTGGGCGGGGCAAAGCGCCCCACCGTGCAGGTGGGTGATCCCTTCACCGAAAAGCGCCTGCTGGAGGCTTGCCTTGAACTCATGGCATCGGGTGCGGTGATCTCCATTCAGGATATGGGCGCGGCTGGCCTGACCTGTTCGGCAGTGGAAATGGGCGACAAGGGCGGCTTGGGCATCAAGCTGCAACTCGATGCTGTGCCACAGCGCGAAGCCAACATGACGGCCTATGAGATGATGCTGAGCGAGTCTCAGGAACGCATGCTCATGGTCTTGAAGCCGGAAATGGAGGATGTGGCGCGGGCGATTTTCGTGAAGTGGGATCTCGATTTTGCCATCGTCGGCGAAACCATCCCCGAGGATCGGTTCCTGATCCTGCAAGGCAATGACGTGAAGGCCGACCTGCCCTTGTCAAAACTTTCCAGCAGCGCCCCCGAGTATGACCGCCCATGGGTGCCCACCCCGGCCCCTGCCCCGCTTGGCCCCATCCCCGCCATCACCCCTATCGCAGGCCTGCGCGCGCTGATTTCCAGCCCGTCCTATGCGCATAAATCATGGGTGTGGGAGCAGTACGACAGCCAGGTCGGCGCTGACACGATCCGCCGCCCCGGCATGGGCGCGGGCGTGGTGCGCGTGCATGGCACGACCAAGGCGCTGGCCTTCACGTCGGATGTCACCCCCCGCTATGTCAAGGCCAACCCGGTGGAGGGCGGCAAGCAAGCTGTGGCCGAGGCCTATCGCAACCTGATCTGCGTCGGCGCGCGCCCCCTTGCCACCACCGATAACCTGAACTTCGGCAATCCCGAAAAGCCCGAAATCATGGGGCAACTGGTGGGGGCCTTGCAGGGCATTGGTGAGGCCGTCAAGGCGCTCGACATGCCGATCGTGTCGGGCAACGTCTCGCTTTACAACGAAACCGATGGCGCAGGCATCCTGCCCACGCCCACCAT
>JALOSO010000139.1 GCA_025458385.1 Paracoccaceae bacterium
GCGCATCAGCATGACCTCAACGCCCGCAATCCGCGCCGTCTGGTGCGTCAGCCAGCCCCGGCCCAGGTCCGCATCCGACACCGCCGCCAGAATATCGCGTGACACAGGCCCCGTCAGGATCTGCGTTGACCAGTCATCCGTCAGGTCCTCCAGCACCAGCCCCGCATCCAGATGCCGCAACAGCCAGTCCTTGTCGTGCAACAGCGCCGTCGCCGCCGTGATCAGCAGCAGGTCATCCTCGCCCAGCCGCGCCACCGACATCTCGGTCACGATCCGCCCCTTGTCATCCGCGAAATAACCAAGGCCCAGCCGCCCTACCCCCGGCACCTTCCCCGTGATCTGCCGCGCCAGCCACGCCGCCGCCCCCGCCCCCGTAATCCGGAACCGCGAGAATCCCGGCAGGTCCAGTATCCCCGCCGCATCCCGCACCGCCTGACATTCGCCCCGCACCGCCGCGAACCAAGGCCCCTTGCGGTCCCACGTCTGCTGTGCCGCCTCTGACGTGTCATCCCCCGGACGCGCATACCAAAGCGCCCGCTCCCAGCCGTTGTACGGCCCGAACTGCCCGCCCAACGCCTTTGTCCGGTCATGCACCGCGCTCAGCTTCTTGTCGCGCCCTTCCGGCCAAGCGTGATGCGGGAAATGCATGGCATATTCATGCCCGTAGACTTCCATCCCCTTGGCCACGCAATAGGCCTCATCCTCAAACCCCGTAAAGCGCCGCGGATCGCAGGACCACATGTCCCACTCCGTCGCCCCCTCCGTCACCCATTCCGCCAGCACCTTGCCTGCGCCCCCTGCCTGACAAATGCCGAACGTGAACACAGCCGCCTCAAACGCATTCGGCACCCCCGGCATCGGCCCGATCAAGGGGTTGCCATCCGGGCTATAGGTGATCGGCCCGTTGATGACCTTGGTCAGCGGCGCCTTTTCCAGCAATGGCACCCGCGCCATCGCATCCGCGATATGCCACTCCAGCCGCTCCAGATCATCCGGGAACAGCTGGAAAGAAAAATCCTCCGGGAACGGATCATCGCCCCCCAGCCAATGCGCCCGGCAATTCCCCTCATAGGGCCCCAGATTGAAGCCGTTCTTTTCCTGCCGCAGGTAATAGCTGCTGTCCACGTCCCGCAGCAGCGGCAGCTTGCCCCCCGTCTCGCGCGAAAACGCCTCCACCTCCGGCACCGTGTCAAACAGCATGTACTGATGGCTCATCACCATCATCGGCAGATCCCGCCCGAACATCTTTGCGACCTTCCGCGCGTAATAGCCGCCTGCGTTCACCACATACTCACAGCGCACCTCGCCCTTTGGCGTCTGCAACACCCACTCCCGCCCATTCCATTCCGCCGCCGTCACCGGGCAGAACCGCTCCACCCGCGCCCCCATGTTCCGCGCGCCCTTCGCCAAGGCCTGCGTCAACTGCGCCGGATCAATATCCCCATCATAGGGGTCATACAGCGCGCCTGTCAGATCATGCGTTTCCACGAACGGGTATTTCGACCGGATCTCATCCGGCCCAAGGATATCCAGCGCCATCCCCTGATAGCGCCCCATCCCCACAACCTTCTGAAATTCCTGCAAACGTTCCTTTGTATGCCCAAGGCGCACCGACCCCGTCACATGGTAATTCATCGGGTAATCGACGTCCGCCCCCAACCCCCGGTACAGCCCCGCCGAATAACGCTGCATGTTCATGATCGACCAGCTACTGGAAAACGTCGGCACATTCCCCGCCGCATGCCATGTGCTGCCCGCCGTCAATTCGTTCTTTTCCAGCAGCAGGCAATCCGTCCAGCCCGCCCTGGCCAGATGGTACAGGCACGATGCTCCCACGGCCCCCCCGCCAATGATCACCACCCGCGCAGTTGCCGGAAAATCCATCGTGTCACCCCTGATTTGCGCGCCAAGGATGCCCCGCCGCGAATTTGCTTTCAATTGCAGCGCAGCCCGCCTATTAATCGGAAAAAACGATAAGGGCACGCGCATGCAGATCGAACTCATCGAAACCTTTCTCGACCTTTGCGAAACCCGCAGCTTCAACCGCACCGCCGAACGCCTTGGCATCACCCAGTCATCCGTCTCGGGCCGCGTTCAGGCGCTCGAGGCCGCAACCGGCGTCCGCCTGTTCAACCGCTCGCGCGCCGGCACCGATCTTTCCGCCGAAGGTGTGCGCTTTGAACCCCATGCCCGCGCCCTGCGCCACCAGTGGCGCGAAACCCTGCGCCAGGTGCAGGCCGGTGACCGCCCCGCCCTGCGCCTTGGCGTGCAGAATGATCTTGCCGCCGCCCATATCGGCGAACTCCTCGCCGGGTTCCGCAAAGGCCTGCCGCAGGCCAGCTTTTACGTCGAACCCGATTATTCAAACCAGATGAGCATGGATGTCCTGTCCGGCAATCTGGATTTCGCCCTGCTTTACAGCCCGAAACCCCATCCGGACCTGCATTTTGCCAGCATCGGCACCATGGTCTACCGCATGATCAGCACCGAGGCGACCACCCGCGCGCAGGTCACCGAAGACCGCTATATCATGACGCATTTTTCAACCGCCTATGAGGTGACGCATCGCCAGTTGCTGCCTGAACTGGCGCAGGCGCCGCTGTCACTCGGCCAAAGCGCCCCGGTTGAATCGTTGCTGCTGACGCTGGGGGGCACGGGCTATGTGCTGTCGGATGCCGCAGACCGGCTGCTGGCGACGGGGCGCTGTCACAGCGTTGCCGACGCGCCCGAACTGACGCAACCCGTTTACGCCGCCGTGCATGTGCGCAACCGGATTTCCAAGACACACCGCCGCATGACGCGCATTGCCGCGCGGGTGTTCGGCCGCAAATCTACATCGTTGTCCGAAGGTGATATCCCGGAGCATGGGCCAGAAGAACCTTTGTGATCACCTGCGCGGCCGCGTTGCGCGTTTCGCGCGTGATCACGAACAGCGGGGTTCCTGTCGGCACCCAAAGCGCCCGCGCCTGTCCCGCATCTGCCGCCGCTGCCGAAAAGGCAATCTCGCCCGTGGCATAGCTTACCGTTGTCACCAGCCATTCATTGATACTGATCGCCGTCAGGTCAGGCAGCGGCGGCAATACCGCCAGATGCAGCACCCGCACCTCATGCGCATAGGGCTTGTCATCCGCCAGATGCAGCGTCTCCAGATGCAGGGTGTTTTCCTGCCCTGTCGCCTGCCAGATGATCTGATGGCTGTATCTGCGGCCTGTCGCCTCGACCTCGGCCCGGATCACCGGGATCGACACCGTCGCCTTGCGCACCGGCACCGCCAGCACCCGCGTGCCCCCCTTGCGCCGGCGTTCCAGCACGCCTTGCGCCGCCAGCGCCCGCAAGGCCCGGTTCACCGTCGCACGCGCGCAACCGAAATCCCGCGCCAGATCCTCTTCATGCGGGATGGCCGACCCAAGCGGCCAGACCCCGCTGCGAATGCGCGCCTGCACCTCGGCGCGGATGTCTTCCCAACCTGTCACAGCGCATCCCCCAGCCGCGCCATCACCTGCGCGAACCGCGCGCGGACCCTGTTGCGCGCCACATGTGCACCCCCCTGCACAATATGGCGGCCCGCCGACCACAGGTCTGTCACCATCCGGTCATTCCCCGCAAAGATGAAGGTGTCAAGGATCGTATCCCCCCGGCGGTTTGCCAGATCGTCCTGATCGTCCAGCCGCAGCATATCCGCCCAAGCGCCCACCCTGATCGCCCCCGCATTCCGCCCCGCCGCCTGCGCGCCGCCTGCGCACACCCCATCCCACAGCACCCGTCCGGTTGACCGCTCTGCACCAGCAAACATCGCCCGCCCCTTGTGTTGCAAGCGCTGCGAATACTCCAGCATCTGCAACTCCTCGCGCAAGGACACCCGCACATTACTGTCCGACCCCACGCCAAAGGCCCCTTGCGCCGCCAACCACCCCGGCCCGTCAAAAATCCCGTCGCCCAGATTGCCCTCGGTCAAAGGGCACAGCCCCGCCACGGCCCCCGTCCGCGCCAGCCCCGCCGTCTCATGCGGCAGCATCTGCGTTGCATGGATCAGGCACCAGCGATCGGTCACATCGGCATTGCCGATCAGCCATTCCACAGGCCGCGCCCCGGTATGGGCCTGCACCTCCTCCACCTCTGCCACCTGCTCGGCCAGATGCAAGTGAAGGGGCGCCTGCGGGGCCAGCCCCACGACGCCCCCAAGACTTGCGGGGCTGACCGCGCGCAACGAATGCGGCGCCACGCCGATTTTGCTGTCACCCGGCAGCGCCTTCACCGCCTGCGCCGCCCCCGCCCATAGCGTTTCGAATTGCCCCAGATCATTCCCAAACCGCAACTGCCCCCCCGCCAAGGCCCGCCCGTCACAGCCCCCCCGCTCATACAAAACCGGCAGCAGCGTCAGCCCCAGCCCCGCCTCGCCCGCTGCCGCAACGATCCTTGCCGACATCTCTGCCGGGTCCGCATACCGCTGCCCGTTCGGCCCATGGTGCAGATAGTGGAACTCTGCCACCCCCCCGAACCCCGCCTCTGCCATCTCCACAAACACCTGCGCCGCAATCGCCTGCACATCGTCCGGCGTCAGGCTGTCCAGAAACCGGTACATCAGCGCCCGCCAAGTCCAGAAACTGTCCTGCCCGGCCGTGCGCCTTTCCGTCAGCCCGGCCATCGCCCGCTGGAAGGTGTGCGAATGCAGGTTCACCGGCGCTGGCAGCAAAACGCCCCGGCCACCCGTCACCCCGGTCTCGATTTTTGCGATCCGGCCCTCATGGATGGTGACCCCCACATCTTGTGTCCACCCATCCGGCAGCAAGGCGGTTTTGGCGGTGATCTGCATCGGCGGCCTCACATTGCATTATGTGCAGACATATTAACCTTGACCCCGGATTATGTATAGACATAATACGCAGGACTCACCCAAAAGGGCCAAAATGGGCACCCTTCTTACCCACGCCACCCTCGCCACCATGGAAGATGGCTATGGCCTGCGGCCTGATGCCGCTTTGGCCATGGAAATGGGTAAAATTGTCTGGATCGGCGCCACAGATGCCATCCCCGCCGCCTATGCCGGCTACGATTCGCTTCATTGCGAGGGCCGCCTTGTGACCCCCGGCCTGATCGATTGCCACAGCCACGTCGTCTTCGCTGGCGACCGCGCGCAGGAATTTGAGGCCCGGTTGAACGGCGCGCGTTACGAGGATATCGCCCGCGCGGGCGGCGGAATTCTCTCCACCGTAAGGGCCACCCGCGCCGCGTCCGAAGCTGATCTTCTTGCCCAAAGTCTGCCGCGGGTTGACATGATGGCCGCCTCTGGCACCACAACCGTCGAAATCAAGTCCGGCTATGGCCTTGATATTGCGTCCGAAATTACCATGCTGCGCGCCGCGCGCCGCATTCCCGGCCTCCGGCGGATGAACGTGGTGACAACCCACCTTGCCGCCCATGCCATCCCGCCGGAATACCAGGGCCGCGCCGATGACTACGTCGATCAGGTCGCCATCCCCTCGTTGCACGCGGCCCATAGCGACGGTCTGATCGACGCGGTCGACGCCTTTTGCGAAACCATTGCCTTCACACCTGCGCAGGTTGACCGCCTGTTCACCGCCGCGCGGCACCTTGACCTGCCCGTCAAACTCCACGCCGAACAGTTGACCAACAGTGAAGGCGCCGCCCTCGCCGCCCGCCATGGCGCGCTTTCCGCCGATCATCTGGAACACCTCTCAGAAACCGGCATCGCCGCCATGGCAAGATCACAAACCATAGCGGTCATCCTCCCCGGTGCCTACTACACCTTGCGCGATACCATACCACCGCCAATTGCGCGCTTGCGTGATGCAGGCATAAAAATGGCCATCGCCACGGATTGCAACCCCGGCTCCTCCCCCATGACCAGCCTGCCTTTGGCCATGAACATGGCCTGCACCCTGTTCCGGATAACGCCCTTGGAGGCCCTTCTGGGCACCACAATTCACGCCGCCAGCGCCCTGGGCCTGACGGATCGCGGCACACTAACCATCGGAAAACGCAGCGATATCTGCATCTGGGATGCAAACCACCCCGCCGAACTTTCCTACCGCATCGGCGCCACCCCCCTGCGGCACCGAATCATTGGAGGCGTCTTTGACACCTGAAATCCTGCACCCCGGTCAGACCAACCTTGCCCAGCTTGAACGCCTCTACCGCAGCGGCGCCCCCGCAAAACTGCCCGAAAGCGCAAGACAAGATGTTGATTCCGCCGCAGCCCGCATCGCCGCTGCTGCCGCCGGAACCGAGGCCGTTTATGGCGTCAACACCGGATTCGGCAAACTTTCAAGTCTGAAGATCGCCCCGCAAGATACTGCAAAACTTCAGAAAAACCTGATTCTGTCTCACTGCTGCGGCGTGGGTGACCCCATGCCCCAAGATGTCACCCGCCTGATGATGGCTCTGAAACTGCTTTCGCTCGGCCGTGGTGCCTCTGGCGTGCGTTGGGCCGTGATTGCCCAGATCGAAGCCATGTTAGCCCTTGATATTACACCGATAATTCCTGCCCAAGGCTCTGTCGGGGCCTCGGGCGACCTTGCGCCATTGGCCCATATGACAGCCGCCATGATCGGTGAAGGCATGGTCACGGTAGCGGGTCAAGTCCACCCTGCCGCAAGTGCCTTGCAGCAGGCCGGGCTCTCCCCCCTGGTGCTTGGCCCAAAGGAAGGGCTGGCGCTGATCAACGGCACGCAATTTTCCACCGCCTATGCCCTTGCGGGCCTGTTCGATGCCTGGCGCATGGCGCAAAATTCCCTTGTTATCAGTGCTTTATCAACCGATGCGATCATGGGGTCCACCGCACCCCTGCACCCCGAAATTCACGCCTTGCGCGGCCATGCCGGCCAGATCGAGGCCGCAGCCTTTATGCGCGCCCTGCTTGACGGCTCGCAAATCCGCGAGAGCCACCGGATCGGTGACACCCGCGTGCAGGACCCCTATTGCATCCGCTGCCAACCGCAGGTCACCGGTGCTGCGATGGACGTGCTGCGCATGGCGGCCACCACGCTGCAAACCGAAGCAAATGCCGCCACCGACAACCCGCTCGTGTTGTCAGATGGCATCATCTCTGGTGGGAACTTTCACGCAGAACCCGTTGGTTTTGCAGCAGATATGATCGCGCTGGCTATCAGCGAGATCGGCGCCATCGCCCAACGCCGCGTGGCCCTTTTGGTCGACCCGACGCTGTCATTTGACCTGCCGCCCTTCCTTACCCCCAACCCCGGCCTCAACTCTGGCCTGATGATCGCCGAGGTCACGACCGCCGCGCTGATGAGTGAAAACAAACACGCCGCCCACCCCACGGTGATCGATTCAACCCCCACCTCTGCCAATCAGGAGGATCACGTTTCGATGGCCGCCCATGGTGCCCGCCGCCTTGGCCGGATGAACGACAACCTCGCCGTCATCCTTGGGGTCGAAGCCATGTGTGCCGCGCAGGGCATTGAGCACCGCGCGCCGCTGAAGACCTCTGTCCCCCTACAGAATGTGATGACTACCTTGCGCACCACCATCCCTGCCCTTGCCGATGACCGCTTCATGGCACCCGACCTTTCCGCTGCCGCCACCCTTGTTGCTGCTGGCACGCTCACGACCGCCGCCCTTACCCCCCTGCCGGAGCTTTGACATGACCCGCCACAACACCCGTGACATCTTTCCTGCAACCGGCACGGCAATCACTGCCAAATCCTGGCTGACCGAAGCGCCCTTGCGCATGCTGATGAACAACCTGCACCCCGATGTGGCTGAAAATCCGCATGAATTGGTGGTTTATGGCGGCATCGGCCGCGCCGCGCGGACCTGGGAGGATTTCGACAAGATCGTGGCGTCGTTGCGTGATCTGAACGATGATGAAACCCTGCTGGTGCAATCGGGCAAGCCCGTTGGCATCTTCCGCACCCATAAGGACGCACCGCGCGTGCTGATCGCCAATTCCAACCTCGTGCCGCACTGGGC
>JALOSO010000140.1 GCA_025458385.1 Paracoccaceae bacterium
GAAGGGGGCCATCGGCTTTGCCATGCCGATGATCATGATTTCGGCCTTTGCCAGCCTGCTGCCACCGGACATGGCGCTTGCAGCACTTGTCCTGCCCACATTGGCAACCAACATCTCGCAGGCTTTCCGACAAGGGCGCACTGCGTTTTTCGGCACATTGTGGGCCTGGCGGCGCTATCTGCTGATCACGGTTGTCGCACTTGTCATCTCGGCACAGGGGGTGGCGGTCATCCCGCAGGGCTGGTTCCTGTTCATGCTGGGCCTGCCGATCACCGCCTTTGCCCTTTTGCGCCTGATGGGGGCATCACTGGCGCTGCGGGTCGAGCATCATGCAAGGCTTGAGGTCGGAAGCGCCATCGTCGGCGGGCTTTATGGCGGGGTGTCGGGGGTGTGGGGGCCACCCTTGCTGGTCTATCTGGTCAGCATCGGGGCTGACAAGGCGACCACGGTCAGGGTGCAGGGCGTGGTCTTTCTGGTCGGGGCCGGCGTTTTGCTGGCGGCACATCTGCAGACGGGTATCCTGAACCCCGTCACCCTGCCGTTTTCGGCCAGCCTTGTGATCCCGGCAATGGCGGGGCTGATGCTGGGCTACCGTGTGCAGGACCGGCTGGATCAGGCACGGTTTGCCCGCTGGACCTTTGTCCTGCTGGCACTTACCGGCCTGAACCTGATGCGGCGCGCCTTTCTGGCCTGATCGGCGCGCGCCGGATATCAGCCAAGGGCGGCGGCGCGCACGTCATCATCGATAAACGGTGCGTACTGCCCGAAATTCGCGGCAAACATGGCAACAAGGCGCTGCGCCTGCGCATCATAGGCGTCAGCATCGGCCCATGTCCGGCGCGGATCAAGCAGCGCATCAGCCACACCCGGAACGGCAACGGGGACATCGAAACCGAAATGCGGGTCGCGGCGGAAACGCCCGGCCGCAAGGCTGCCATCAAGGGCTGCCGCCAACAGCGCCCGCGTGGCCCGGATCGGCATCCGGGTGCCTGTGCCATAGGCGCCGCCGGTCCAGCCGGTGTTCACCAGCCAGCACGAGGCGCCATGCCGGGCAATCTTGGCCTGCAGCAGCTTGCCGTAAACCTCGGGACGGCGCGGCATGAAGGGGGCGCCGAAGCAGGTGCTGAAGGTGGGTTGCGGTTCGGTGACACCGCGTTCCGTGCCGGCCACCTTTGAGGTGAAACCCGACAGAAAGTGATACATCGCCTGCGCAGGTGACAGGCGTGCGATCGGTGGCAGCACGCCAAAGGCATCGCAGGTCAGCATGACCACATGTTTGGGATGCCCGCCCAGACCCGTGGGGGAGGCGTTGGAAATCGCGTCCAGCGGATAGGCGCAGCGCGTGTTCGCGGTCAGGCTGTCATCCGCGAAATCGAGTTCCAGCGTCTCTGGGTCAAAGACCATGTTTTCCACAACCGTGCCAAAGCGGCGGGTCGTTGCGTAAATCTCGGGCTCGGCCTCGGGGTTCAGGTTGATGGTCTTGGCGTAGCAGCCACCTTCGAAGTTGAAGGTGCCACGGTCTGACCAGCCATGTTCATCGTCGCCGATCAGCGTACGGTCCGGGCTGGCCGACAGCGTGGTCTTGCCGGTGCCGGACAGGCCAAAGAAAACAGCCGTATCAACCGGGTTGCCAGGGGCATGGTTGGCACTGCAATGCATGGGCATGACGCCCTTTTCCGGCAGCAGGTAGTTCAGCAGCGTGAACACGGCCTTCTTGTTTTCGCCCGCATAGGCGGTGTTCGCGATCAGCACCGTCCGTTCGTCAAAATTCAGGGCGATCACAGTTTCCGTCCGGCAGCCATGGCGAGCAGGGTCAGCCTTGAAGGACGGGCAGTTGATGATCGTCCAGTCAGGGGTAAAGCCATCCAGTTCCGCCCGGTCGGGCCGCCGCAGCAGATGGCGGATGAACAGCCCGTGCCAGGCAAGTTCCGTGATCACCCGCACGTCCAGCCTGTGCACGGGGTCTGCGCCTGCGAACAGATCCTGCACGAAGTAATCGCGCCCCTGCATATGTGCCAGCATGTCGGCGCGCAGCCGGGCAAAGGAGGCGGGTTGCATGGCGCTGTTGTTGTCCCACCAGATATGCTCTTCGACGGCAGGGCTGCGGACCACGAACTTGTCCTTTGGTGACCGCCCGGTGAACTGCCCGGTCGCGCAGAGGAACGCGCCACCCTGCCCAAGCGTGCCTTCGCCGCGCGCTACGGCGGCGGCAACAAGCGCAGGTTCGGCATAGTTGTAATGGACGGCCCCCAAGCCCAGAAACCCTTGATTTTCGAGACGTTGGGCGGGATTGACTCGTCCTGCAGTCATTCGGATGCTCCTTTCGCCGCAAATGCAGCGCAGATTTTCCAGAACAGGCGTTTGACCAGTTGCAACCGCCCGACGTACGTTAGAACGCTACGTAACAAAACAATAACAGGTTGCTTTCCCTAATGAAAATGCTCGTTATCCACTGTTAGCGCCATCAACCCGATGTTAGCGCAATCAAGTTGGCGGGGTTCAGCCGACTGTCGCAAATTAGTCATTCCTTTGGAAATTTTCGGCTGGATAGGGGGGTCACGATCGGGTGATTCGCACTTCGCTGTTGATATTTTTGGCGGGAACGCTGATCATGCCGGAAAACAATAATACGATCAGAGCAGGAAAATCGCAGATGTCCAGGATCGCGCTTGTGGACGACGACAGGAATATCCTGACGTCGGTTTCGATGACACTTGAGGCCGAAGGCTTTGAGGTGGATACCTATAATGACGGACAGTCGGCGCTGGATGCGTTCAACAAGCGTCTGCCCGACATGGCGGTGCTTGATATCAAGATGCCGCGGATGGACGGGATGGATCTGTTGCAGCGGCTGCGGCAGAAAACCACGATGCCGGTGATCTTCCTGACCTCCAAGGACGATGAGATTGACGAAGTGCTGGGCCTGCGGATGGGGGCCGACGACTATGTGAAAAAGCCGTTCAGCCAGCGTCTGCTGGTCGAGCGTATCCGGGCGCTTTTGCGGCGGCAGGATGCGATTGCGACGGGTGAGGTCGCGACCACCGAAGAGACCAAGCTGATGGAGCGCGGGTCGCTGTCGATGGACCCGCTGCGCCATTCGGTCACCTGGAAGGGACGCGAGGTTTCACTGACGGTCACGGAGTTCCTGCTGCTGCAGGCGCTGGCAACCCGGCCGGGGTTCGTGAAAAGCCGGGATCAGCTGATGGATGTGGCCTATGACGATCAGGTCTATGTGGATGACCGCACGATCGACAGCCATATCAAGCGACTGCGCAAAAAGATGCGCACGGTCGATGATGATTTCTCGGCCATCGAAACACTGTATGGCATCGGCTATCGCTACAACGAAGAATGACCGCGATCCCCCGTATCGCCATGACTCGTGATGCCGACAGGCAGGGCAATGTGCTTTTGGGCGAGGATTGGGTCAACCCCGATGCCGAAAGCGATGCCGGTCTGCGTGAGGCGCGCACGCGGCGTGGTCTTTTCGCGCTGAAGGGCTCGCCGCTCGCACGCAAGATCATCGTGTTCAACCTGATGGCCCTTCTGGTCATGGTGGCAGGCGTGCTGTTCCTGAACCCGTTCCGCGACACATTCGTGCAGCAGCGGGAACGTGGACTGGTGGTGGAATCGCGCCTTGTGGCCAATGTGTTCGAGGCGCGGCTGGCGGCCCTGACGCCTGCCGCCGATCTGGCGCAGGCCAGCCAGGCCATTGCCACATCGCTGGCGCTTGAAAAAGGCGTCGAGATTTACGTTTTTGACCCGCAGGGTGCAATTGTGGCGCAGGCCACCGGGGCGCAGTCGATCGCCGCGGTAAATGACGCTGAACTGGCGCGCCCGACCGTGATCACCGATTTCCTTTCGGCGATCTGGGATGGCGTGTCACGGCTGGTTGTCGGGCGACCCGGTGAAAGTGAGGCCGTCTCGCCCGAGCGGATGGCCGTCGATCTGTTCAGCCGGGCCCTTGTGGGCGAAACGGTGGTCCATACCGGGCGCACGGCCGAGGGTGGCCCGATGTTTTCCGTGGCCTCTCCCATTCAGGTGAATGGGGCTGTGCAGGGCGTGGTGGCGCTGGCCTTTGCCGAGGGCGAGATCGAGCGCCTTGTGCGTTATGAGCGCGAGCAGATCCTGCAGATGTTCGTGATCGCCTTGCTGGTGTCGATCGGCCTGAGTGTGCTGTTGGCCTCGACCATTGCAAATCCGCTGGCCGATCTTGCCGCAGCGGCCGAAATGGGGCGTGATCGCGATGCGCGCAAGTTGGCGCCCGGCCGGGTGCGCATTCCTGATCTGACGGCGCGCCCTGATGAAATCGGGCGGTTGTCCGTGGCGATGCGGGGGATGGTTGCGGCCCTGTATGACCGGATCGAGGCGAATGAACAGTTCGCCGCCGACGTGGCACATGAAATCAAGAACCCGCTGGCCAGTCTGCGGTCTGCCGTGGGCACGATGCGCGTGGCAAAGCGCGATGATCAGCGCGAGCGCCTGCTTGAGGTGATCGAGCATGATGTGCGCCGGCTTGACCGGCTGGTCAGCGACATTTCGAACGCGTCACGGCTGGACAGCGAACTGGTCAAGGAAGAGGAAGAAGCCTTTGATCTGCTGAAGACCGTCAGTAACCTGTCGGAGTATCTGGGCAAGCAGGCCGGCGAGAAGGGCGTGGAATTCGTCACCGACCTGCCGGATGAGCGGATCATCGTGCGCGGGCTGGAAGGGCGTCTGGCGCAGGTCTTTGTCAACCTGATCACCAATGCGATTTCGTTTTGCGAAGACGGTGATGCCGTGCGTGTCTGGGTGCGCCAGCGCGACAACCGTGTGCTGGTCGTTGTCGAGGATACGGGCCCCGGCATTCCGGAACAGGCGCTGACCAAGGTGTTCAAACGCTTTTACTCCGAACGGCCGCAGAATGATTTCGGCAATCATTCGGGCCTTGGTCTTGCCATCTCGAAACAGATTGTCGAGGCGCATGGCGGCGTCATCTGGGCCGAGAACATCCGTCCGACACATGCCGACATGACATCGGAACCACTGGGTGCACGATTTGTGGTCGGTCTGCCGGTGTGAACGGGGCGGCGGCGGATGGCACTGTGCTGCTGCACGCCAGCGCCGTGGCCATTGACGGGCGCGGTTTGCTGATCACCGGGGCCGCAGGCAAAGGCAAGTCGACACTCGCGCTGGCGCTGATCGGATTTGGGGCTGTGCTGGTGTCAGACGATCTGACACAGGTCACACGCATGGGGAATCACCTTTCGCTGTCCTGCCCGAACCCCGAACTGAAAGGTGTGATCGAGGCGCGGGGTGTGGGGCTGATCCGTACAGTTGTGCAAGACGCAGCCCCGCTTGCCCTTGTGGTTGATCTTGATCAGTCCGAAACTGCGCGGTTGCCGCCGCAGCGCAACGTCAGTCTTCTGGGATGTGCGATTGACCTTGTTTATGGCAGCAAAAGCCCCACTTTCCCCGTGGCGCTTATGCTGCAACTGCGGCATGGTCGCCATGCTTGACCGGTTTCCCAGGAACACGCCGTTGGACCAAGGCCCGCCACTGCCGCCGATGCACCGTCTGGTCTTTGTGACCGGGCCGTCGGGTGCGGGGCGGTCAACGACCGTGCGCGCGTTCGAGGACATGGATTTCGAGGTCATCGACAATCTGCCCTTGCGACTGGTCACCCGGCTGATCGAGGGGACCCCCTCGGGCCGCCCGATCGTGCTGGGCCTTGACGTGCGCAACCGGGATTTCAACGCAACCGCGCTGATCGAATTGATCGACACGCTGACACGCAATCCGCAAGTCGCGCTTGAGGTGCTGTATCTTGACTGCGCACCATCCGAACTGATCCGCCGCTATTCCGAAACGCGCCGGCGCCATCCGCTGGCGCCCTTTGAAACCCCGACCGAAGGCATCGCGCGTGAAATTGACCTGCTGATGCCAGTGCGGGTGCGGGCAGACCATCTGATCGACACGACCGAGCTTTCGGTGCATGACCTCAAGGCCGAAATCGCGCGGCTGTTCGGGCGCAATACGACCGATGCATTGGCCGTGTCGTTGCAATCCTTCAGCTATCGCCGGGGCGTGCCACGCGGTGTTGACATGATCTTTGACTGCCGGTTTCTGGCCAATCCGCATTGGGTGCCCGCGTTGCGCGGGCGTGACGGGCGCGACGGGGCGGTGGCAGACTATGTGCGTGCCGATGGCCGGTTCGAGGTGTTCTTTGAAAAGGTGCGCGATCTGATCCTGTTTCTGCTGCCCGCCCATCTGGGTGAAGGCAAGGCGCATCTGACAATCGGTTTCGGCTGCACGGGTGGACAGCACCGCTCTGTGGCGATGGTAGAGATGCTGGGTACAAGCCTCGCCGAGGCTGGCTGGACAGTGTCGCGCCGCCACCGCGAGTTGGAGCGCCGCAGCGCAGGGGCCACGCTGGCCGGGGCGGATGGGGTGATGCAGCCGTGATCGGTATCGTGATTGTCGCGCATGGCGGGCTGGCCCGCGAGTATCTGTCGGCGGTTGAACATGTGGTCGGCCCGGTGCCTGGCATGGTGGCCATCGCCATCGAAGATGACCATGACCGTAGCCGCAAACAGGCCGAGATCTGCGCGGCGGCCGATGCGGTCGATGGCGGGCAGGGCGTGGTGGTGGTGACAGACATGTTCGGCGGATCGCCGTCGAACCTGTCACTTCTGGCTTGTGCCAGTGCGAACCGCCGGATCATCTATGGCGCAAACCTGCCGATGCTGATCAAACTGGCAAAATCGCGCGAGATGACGGTGCCCGATGCGGTGGCGGCAGCACTTGATGCGGGGCGGAAATATATCAACAGCCTCGACATGGGGCCGAGGGACTGAATGACGACGACCGAGACGCGCACCCTGCAGATCATCAATGAAAAAGGCCTGCATGCGCGGGCATCGGCCAAATTCGTCGAGGTGGTCGAGGCGCATGATGCGCGCGCGCGGGTCAGCCGTGACGGCATGACGGTGTCGGGTGACAGCATCATGGGGCTTTTGATGTTGGCAGCCAGTCGCGGAACCTCTATTGAGGTCACCACCAGCGGGGTGGATGCGGCAAGTCTTGCCGATGCCCTTGCCCTGCTGGTTGCGAACCGCTTTGGTGAGGATTACTAAGGCGCGCTTTGACAGATGGCAGGCGCTTGGTGACGGAACAGTCGCGGCAGATCGAAACCGCCCCAGGGGCGACAGGTGTGGTAGCCCGGGGGGCTAACCGCGCCTATGACATGCGTCGCCTCAGCTATGCGGGCACGTTCAAGAACCCATGGAAGGCCGGCACGATCCGCACGCTGGAATGGCTGACGGCCAAGGTGCAACTGCTGCGGCTGATCCGGAGTTTCGAAAAATCGGGCGCGCCGCATGGGGCGCCGTTCTGGCCAAAGGCGATCCGGCATATGGGCATCCGGATTGATACGCCGGCCGAGGAAATCGCGCTGATCCCGGCGACGGGCCCCGTGGTTGTGGTGTCAAACCACCCGTCGGGGCTGGTGGATGGTATGGTGCTGGCCGAAATGGTCAACCGCGTGCGGTCTGATTTCAAGATCCTGACGCGCAGCCTGCTGACCGGCATCCCGGAAGTCGAGGAATTCATGATCCCCGTCCCCTTCCCGCACGAGGAGAACGCCCGTGAACTGGGCCTGCAGATGCGGGATGAGACGATGAAGCACCTGAAGGCCGGGGGGGTCATCATCCTGTTCCCGGCCGGCAAGGTCGCGATGAGCGAGGGCTGGTGGGGCCCGGCGGTCGAGGGGGAGTGGAACGTCTTCACCCACAAGATCGTCAGGTCCTCTGGGGCGACGATCCTGCCGGTGTATTTCCCCGGCCAGAATTCTCGCACTTTCCAGATTGCCAATCAGGTGTCGGACACGATCCGGCAAGGGCTGTTGCTGTATGAGATCAAGCGCTGCCTCTTCAAGCCGACCCGTCCCGTGATCGGCTGCCAGACCCTTGCTTCAGGCGAGTTCGGTTGAATTTGCCGCATTTCGTTCAACAGCCACGCAACCCGCGGCAAAGCAAGGTCTCGCGGTACGCTGAGGCAGCTTGCCTGATTGCTCGCGATGGCCGCATTGAGCAGTGCTTG
>JALOSO010000141.1 GCA_025458385.1 Paracoccaceae bacterium
ACCGGCAGCGCCGCAGGGTCCGTGCCCGCGCGCGTCGCAAACATGTTGCCCATCGTATCCACGCCCATCTTCATGCCAGCATCCGCGCACCAGCGCGCAAACAGATGCCGTCCTTCGCTGTCGGCATCCGTCAGCGTCTGGCGGTTGCAGCCGCCTGCCACGCCGGGGCCGATCAGCGCCATCTCCTCCAGACTGTGCCACAGCCGGGCCGCATCAATGCGCATGTTGCCGCTTGGCCTTGTCATCTGCCCCCCCATCATGTGCCCGGCAAAGGGCAGCGCAAGTCTTGACCAACCGGTCAAATATCTGATGAGCGCACCACAGGCGCGTCTGTGGGTCAACTGTAATCTGCATCATTTCGGCATCTGGCCGAAAGGCAATTTGCAAACCGCCCGGCGCGGCAGCAATCCGGCTGCTTTGCCAGATGGAAAAAGCGGCAGGGGCAGCTTCGCGCGGGGTCCGGTGGGGGGGCTGCTGGCCAGAAAACAGCCGGGGCACATCTTGTGAAACAGCGGGGCGCAGGGTATGAAAACAGAACAAAACATGAACTGCTGAGTCGGGATTTTCTGTGCTGCATGACGCGGATCGTTGCATTCCCAAAGACCGGACGCCCGGATGCCCCACAGGCGGCGGGCCGGGTGGGCCTGCCTGCGGCGGCAAGCCTGACCGAGGTGTTTGCGGGGGCTGCGGGCGATGCGGCGGCGGCAGGCTTTGTGCTGGCGCAATTGGGCCGGGCGGGTGGGCCGGTGCTGTGGATACAGGATCAGCTGTCGCGGCGCGAAACCGGGCAACCCTATCTGCCGGGTTTGCGGGCGCAGGGGCTGGGGGCGGGGCGGTTGCTGCTGCTGACGCTGACACGGCCCGCCGATGTGCTGGTGGCGGCGGAAGAGGGCTTGGGTTGCGCAGCGCTTGCGGGGGTGGTGGCGGAAATCTGGGGCGATCCGTCGGCGCTGTGCTTTACGGCCACCAAGCGGCTGGCCCTGCGGGCCGAGGCGCAGGGCGTGCCCTGCTGGCTGATCCGGCATGGCGCGACAGCGGATCTGAGTGCGGCGCGCGACCGCTGGCGCATCCGGTCCCTGCCGGCGGCCCGGCATCCGGACGATCCGCGCGCGCCGGGCGATCCATGCTGGGGGCTGGAATTGTTCCGCAGCCGCGACAAGGTGCCCGGCCGCTGGCAGGCCCGGCATGACCGGGCGGCGGATCGTATCGATCTGGCTGCCACAGTTCCCGATGGAACGCTGGCAGCGGATACAGGACCAGCAGGGCAATGTCACGCCGGATGACCTGCCGCTGGCGCTGACGCGCGAGGGGCCGCATGGGCCGGTGGTGCATGCGCTGAACCGTGCGGCGCGGCTGGCGGGGGTTACGCAGGGCGCGCGGGTGGTGGACATGCGCGCGCTGTGCCCGGGCCTGCAGGTGGATTACGCCGATCCGGCGGGTGATCAGGCGGCCCTTGGGCGCATGGCGCTGTGGGCGCGGCGCTGGTGCCCCTGGACGGTGGCCGATGGGGGGGGTGACACGGCGGGCCTTGTGCTGGACACCACGGGGTCCGATCACCTTTGGGGGGGCGAGGCGGCGATGCTGGCGGGTATCGAGGCGGAACTGTCAACCCTTGGCTACACGGCGCGGCTGGCGCTGGCACCGACCTGGGGTGCGGCCTGGGCGCTGGCGCGGTTCGGGCCGGTACGGGCGATCTGGCGCGGGGCGGCAGACCTTGCTGTGTTGCCGGTGGCGGGCCTGCGGCTGGGGGCGGAAACCCTGCTGCTGCTGCAACGCCTTGGCCTGAAGACGGTGGGCGATCTGGCGGCGGTGCCGCGCCTTGGCCTGGCACGGCGCTTTGCGCGGGCGGCGCTGGCCGACAATCCGCTTTTGCGGCTGGACCAGATGACGGGCCATCTGGCCGAACCCCTGGCCCCGCCCGATGCGCCGCCGGTCTTTCGTGCGACCGTGCGGCTGGCCGAGCCGATCCTGGACCCGACGCATCACCTGCCGGCGCTTTGCGCCGATCTGGGCGCACGGCTGGCGGCCGGCAATCAGGGCGCGCGCAAACTGTGGCTGACGGTCTACCGCACCGATGGCGAGGTCAGCCGGATCAGCGCGGCCACCGCGGCCGCCAGCCGTGATGCGGCGCATCTGGCCTTTCTGTTCCGCGACCGCTTGCAGGCGATCAAGCCCGGCTTCGGCTTTGACCTGATCACGCTTGAGGCGCCTGTGGTGGAACCGCTGGCCCTGACCCAGACCCGGCTGGGTGGCGGGCAGGACAGCACGCTGGCCCTGTCACAGCTGGTGGACCGGCTGACCACGCGCTTTGGTGCGGCGGCGCTGTCGCGCCCGGGGCTGCGGGCAAGCCATGTTCCCGAACGCGCCGAACGGCAAGCCCCACCCGTCGGCCCTGCCCCGCCGCTTTTGCCGCCGTTGCCGGATCACGGCGAACGCCCGCTGCGCCTGCTGGCCCCGCCCGAGGAAATCCGCGTGCTTTATGCCGTGCCGGAAGGCCCGCCAGCCCAGTTCGTCTGGCGCAGGCAGACCCACCGCACCACCCGCTATCAGGGGCCCGAACGCATTGCGCCGGAATGGTGGCAAGACCGCCCCGGCACCCGCCTGCGCGATTACTTCAAGGTCGAGGATGAGGCCGGGTGCCGCTACTGGCTGTACCGCGAGGGGCTGCATGATGACGGGCGCGGCGGCGATCCGCGCTGGTTCGTGCATGGGATGTTCGCCTGATGCCAAAGGTGCGCGATGCCCGAGAATGACAATATTCACCCCCGGCGCAGCCTGACCGGGGCCTTTCTGCAGAACCCGCCTGCGCCCTATGTGGAACTGGCGGTCACCAGCCCGTTTTCCTTTCTGCGCGGGGCCTCGGACGCCACCGATCTGGTCGAGACGGCGCATGCGCTTGGCTATGATGCACTTGGGATTGCCGATCTGAACACCATGGCCGGGGTGGTGCGCCTGCATACCGAGGCGGTCAAGGCGGGCTTGCGCCCTGTCATCGGCTGCCGGTTGCAGCTGACGGATGGCACGGCCTTTCTGGCCTATCCGCGGGATCGTGCCGCCTATGGCCGGCTGTGCACCCTGCTGTCACAGGGAAAGATGCAGGATGCACAGGGCGGCTGGCAGGCCAAGGGTCTGTGCGACATCAGCCTTGCAGACCTTGCCGCGCATAGCGAGGGGGTGCAGCTGATCCTTTTGCCCGATGCGCAGGTGGCCCAGCGGCTGCCCGGCCTGGTCCGCCGCCTGCCAGGCCTGCGCCATCTTGCCGTCAGCCATCTGTACCGCGCCGATGACCATGCGCGCATCAACCGGCTGGACCGGCTGGCGCGGGCGCATGGCCTGTCGATTCTGGCCACCAATGATGTGCAGTATCACGCCCCCGCGCGCCGCCCGCTGCATGACATCTTGGCCTGCATCCGTGAAAAGACCACGCTGGCGCAGGCGGGCCACCTGCTTGCGCCCAATGCCGAACGCCACCTGAAATCACCGGCCGAGATGATGCGTCTGTTCGCGCCCTGGCCCCATGCCATCACCGCCACGCGCGATGTGGCCGATGCCTGCAGGTTCGACCTGCGCGATCTGGCCTACGGCTATCCGCAGGAAACCGTTCCACCCGGCGAAACCCCGCAAAGCCAGCTGGAAAAGCTGACATGGCTGGGGGCGGACTGGCGCTATCCCGATGGCGTGCCGCCCAAGGTGCGCGCGACGCTGCTGAAGGAACTTGCGATGATCATGCGCAAGAAGATCCCGCAGTATTTCCTGACGATCCATGAAATCGTCCAGTATGCACGCAGCCTTGGCATCCTGTGTCAGGGGCGCGGGTCGGCAGCCAATTCGGCGGTGTGCTTCGTGCTTGGCATCACCTCGGTCGATCCGGCGACGCATGAATTGCTGTTTGAACGCTTCATCAGCGAAGACCGGGACGAGCCGCCCGATATCGACGTCGACTTCGAACATGAACGCCGCGAAGAGGTGATCCAGCACATCTATGCCAAATATGGCCGCCACCGCGCGGGCCTTTGCGCGACGGTGATCCATTATCGCCCGCGTTCGGCCATCCGCGAGGTCGGCCGCGCGATGGGTCTGTCCGAGGATGTGACAGGGGCGCTGGCCAAGACGGTCTGGGGCAGCTGGGGCACCAGCATGGGCGATGCCAACGCCAGCGAGGCCGGGGTCGACTTGCGCGATCCTTTGCTTGCACGCACGCTGCGCCTTGCCGAACAGATGATCGGCATGCCACGGCATCTGTCGCAACATGTGGGCGGCTTCATCCTGACCGAAGGCCCGCTGACCGAAACCGTGCCCATCGGCAACGGGGCGATGCCCGACCGCAGTTTCATCGAATGGGACAAGGATGACATCGACGCGCTTGGCATTCTGAAGGTCGATGTGCTGGCCCTTGGCATGCTGACCTGCATCCGCAAATGCCTTGACCTTTTGCGCGCGCATGATGGCCTTGACCACTCACTTGCCTCGATCCCGCCCGATGATGCGGCGACCTATGCGATGCTGCAGAAGGGCGACAGTATCGGGGTGTTCCAGGTGGAAAGCCGCGCGCAGATGAACATGCTGCCCCGCCTGAAACCCGCACGCTTTTACGATCTGGTGATCGAGGTGGCCATCGTGCGCCCCGGGCCCATTCAGGGCGACATGGTGCATCCCTATCTGCGGCGGCGCAACGGGCAAGAGGCGGTCGAATACCCCTCGCCCGCGCCGCCGCATGACCCGGACGAATTGCGCAATATCCTGGGGCGCACGCTGGGCGTGCCGATCTTTCAGGAACAGGCCATGAAGATTGCGATCGAGGCGGCGCGCTTCAACTCGGCCGAGGCGAATGCCCTGCGCAAGGCGATGGCGACCTTCCGGTCGCGCGGCACCATCGGCAAGCTGGAAGAGATGATGGTCGGGCGCATGGTTGAACGCGGCTATGACCGCGCATTTGCCATGCGCTGCTTCAACCAGATCAAGGGGTTCGGCGAATACGGCTTTCCGGAAAGCCATGCCGCCAGCTTTGCGCTGCTGGTCTATGTTTCAAGCTGGCTGAAATGCCACCATCCGGCGGCCTTTGCCTGCGCGCTGCTGAACAGCCAGCCGATGGGGTTTTATGCCCCGGCGCAGATCGTGCGCGATGCGCGCGAACACGGGGTGGATGTGCGGCCGGCGGATGTGAACTACAGCGACTGGGACAATACGCTGGAGCCGGGCGCGCGCGGATGGGCGCTGCGGCTGGGCCTGCGCCAGATCGACGGGATGCCCCGCGCCATGGCAGACCGGCTGATCACGGGGCGGGACGCGCCCTATGCCGATCTGGAAACGCTGCACCGCGCGGCCGGGCTGAACGTGGCGACACTGCGCCGGCTGGCGGCGGCTGATGCCTTCCGGTCGATGGGCCTTGACCGGCGGGCGGCATTGTGGGCGACGCGGGCGCTGCGGGATGCGCCGGACCTGCCGCTGTTTGCAGGCCAGCGTGATGAGGGCGCAGAACAGGCCTTTGCCCTGCCCGCCATGCCCGTCTGCGAACATGTCGTGGCCGATTACCAGACGTTGCGCCTGTCGCTGAAGGCGCACCCGATGGCCTTCCTGCGGGCGAGCATGGCGCGGCAGGGCTATCACTGCGCCGCCGATCTTGACCGCACGCGCAACGGCCAGCGCCTGCGGCTGGCGGGGCTTGTGCTGATCCGCCAGCGCCCGGGCAGCGCCAAGGGCGTCTGCTTCATCACGCTTGAGGATGAGACGGGTGTTGCCAATCTGGTGGTCTGGCCCAAGGTGATGGCGGCATTCCGCAAGGTGATCATGACAGCCCGGCTGCTGGACCTGACGGGGCATCTGCAACGCGATGCGCTGTCAGGCGTGACCCATGTGGTCGTGCAAACCCTGTCCGACCGCAGTGATGCGCTGTTCCGCCTGGCCCATGCGCCTTTTGCTGCGCCGCTGTCGCGCGCAGATGAAGTGACGCGCCCGATCCCGCAGCCCAGCCGCGGCCACCCCCGCAATGCCACGATCATCCCGAAATCCCGCGATTTCCACTAGGCCGGGCTGACGCGGCCCGGCAGACCAAAGCGGCCCATCCAACACACAGAGGGGCTGATGGCGAAGGAAATCTCTGCAATCCCACATTCCAGAGATTTCCTTATCGGAACCCATGTCGCCCTTACCAAATATCGCGTCCAGAACCCTGCGCAACGGGCGGCAAAGCAGCCCTTCTTCAGGGCCTGCGCAAGCGGCCGCAGTTGTTCATCGGGCAGGCCAGCTTTTCCCGGAAATCCCGCGCGTGACCGGCTGGATGGATGGTCGGCCCGCGCAGACGATCCGGGCGCAATCACAGGCTGCGGCGGCAAACAAGCCGGGGCTGGACCAGGATGTGTTCGGCAACATTTCGCCCCTTGATCCGGCTGAACAGGGCCTCTGCCGCAAGCTTGCCAAGTCGCGGGCCGTCCTGATCGACGGAAGACAGGTCAACCATCGACAAGGCCGCCACGGGCGAATTGTCATAGCCGATGACGGCCAGATCCTCGGGCACGCGAATGCCAAGGCGATGCGCCTCGCTGAGAAGCGGGATCGCGTCCAGATCGGACCAGCAGAAAACCGCGCGGGGGCGGTCCGGGCTTTGCAGCATGGCGCGGATCGCCACATCGCGCGGCGTGCCATATTGCGGCAGGGCGATGAAGCGGGCCTTTGCCGCCAGACCCTTGTCTGCCATGGCCTTGCGATAGCCCAACTCACGCTGGAGGACGACGTCGGCCAGGTGATCTTCCTGATCAGACTGCGTGACAAAGGCAATGTCGCGATAGCCCCGGTCGATGAAGGCCTGCACCGCAAGCGCTGCGCCAAGCTGGTCATCGTTGTTGATCGTGTCATAGCCCGTGGCGCCGGGTTCGTGGTGGCCGACAACGACAATGGGGATCTGGCGGGCATAACGCTCCAGCGTCGCGCCGGCGATCTTGCTCGCCACAAGGATCAGGCCGTCCATCTGATTGTCGATCATCTGTTCGATCAGCGTCACTTCGGTTCGCGTGCGCGAGGCGCCCACGCCGACCATGATCTTGTAGCCCGCGGCCTCGGCCACGCTTTCGATGCCTTGGTAGATGCCGGGCAGAAACGGGTTGTCGATCCCGACCAGAAGCACCCCAAGCGTAAAGGTCCGCCCCCGCATGCCCCGGGCTGCGACGGATGGGCGGTAGCCCAGCTTTTCAATGCTGGCCTCAACCTTCAGACGCAGCGCATCCGAAACACCATACGCGTTGCGCATGACTTTGGAGACGGCCGCGACCGATACGCCTGCGTCGGCGGCCACTGTGCGGATCGTCACCTTGCCACCCGCGCCCTTTGTCCCGCCGTCTGCCATCACACCCCCTGCTTGGCAGTACCCTAGCAAAAAACTGTTGCAAGGCAAACGGGGTTGTAGAATGATTTACGTAGAACGGTGCACGAAACGGGAGGAGACCTGATTCGGCACCGGCAGGGAGGGTGCATGATGGGCCTTGACGGGCAGATGCGGGCTATGTCCGCAGCCAGTAAAGCTTTGCCACGCATAACATTTTCGGCCCAGATGATTGCGCCGGGGTGCGATCCGGGTACGGGCGGTGCTGGCACATTTGTGGCCCGCGACTTCATGCTGGATCAGGTGGCGCAGGGCAGCGTTCTGCACCTGTCGGCGCAAGGGCTTTACCGGGCGTTTTTGAATGGCCAGCGCGTGGGCAATGATCTGTTGACCCCCGGCTGGACTTGCTATGACGACCGGATCGCCTATCAGACCTATGACGTGACCAGCCTTTTGCAGCCCGGGGCGAACCGGCTGGAAATCTGGTTGGGCGACGGTTGGTATCGGTCGCGCCTGATGTGGGCGCTGAACCCCATTCCAAACACATGGGGCGACAGGATCGGCGCCTTTGCCGAACTGGTGGC
>JALOSO010000142.1 GCA_025458385.1 Paracoccaceae bacterium
GCCTCATAGCAGCGCACGCGGGTGAAATGATCGACGTCGCCGGGTTTGGTCATGCCGACAACCGGGTGGATCATCAGGTTGGCCTGCGCTTCACGCGCGGCGCGGAAGGTCAGTTCCTGATGCGCGCGGTGCAGGGGGTTGCGCGTTTGAAAGGCCACGACCTTACGCCAGCCCATCTTGCGAAAGAAGGCGCGGAGTTCATTGGGCGTATCGCGGCGGGATTTGAAATCGTAATGCACGGGCTGCTGGATGCCGGTGATCGGGCCGCCAAGGTAGACGGGGCCCGCGATGTTGTGCAGGTAGTTGACGGCAGGGTGGGCCAGATCATCAGCGCCGAACACCTTGGCGGCCTCGTTGGCCTTGTTCGGCACCCATTTGTCGGTGATCGACAGGATCGCAAGGATGACACCTTCGGCATCGCGCAGGGCAATGTCCTGACCGGGGGCGATGCCTTCGGCGAATTTCTCGGACACGTCCAGCGTGATCGGGATGGGCCACAGATGGCCATCGGCCGTGCGCATGTTTTCGACGGTGCCGTTGTAATCAGCCTCGGACTGGAAGCCCTTCAAGGGGTGAAAGCCGCCGTTCATCAGCAGTTCAAGGTCACAGACCTGCCGCGCGGTCAGATCCCAGGAAGGCAGATTGCCGGCCTCGACCTTCAGTTTCTGGGCGGAATCGTGGGAAACATAAAGCTCCGGGATCGGGGCGTGGATCGAAAGCGACATCTGGTTGGCCTTATTGCTGCTGCGTCTGCCGGCGGGGTTCATTCCCCGTCATTCGGGCGGGGCCATAGCGCGCCAATGCGGCGAAACTCAAGCAAAGACGGTGCTTTTGCATGAAAAAGGGCAGAAGTGGCGCAAGGGGGCCGCAAGGCGGGAAGGTGTTCCGGGGCGGGATGCGGAACAGGACAGGCGTTCGCTGATCGCACCCTTGCGGGTGCGATCAGCGGTCGGTCGATCAGTGCCCCGCCAGAAACTTCTCCGCGTCGAGTGCCGCCATGCAGCCCATGCCGGCCGATGTGACGGCCTGACGGTAGATGTGGTCCGTCAAATCGCCCGCCGCAAAGACGCCCGGAATGGCGGTGCGGGTGCTGCCTGCCTCCACCTGCACATAGCCGCCGTTGTGCAGGGGAAGCTGATCTTTGACCAGTTCGGACGCGGGCGCATGGCCGATGGCCACGAAGAACCCGGCGCAGGGCACGTCCTGCACCTCGCCCGTTTGCACGTTGCGGGCGCGCACGGCGGTCACGCCAAGGGGCGCTTCGTCGCCCAACACCTCGGTCACCTCATGGTTCCACAGCATGGTGATCTTGGGGTGTTTGAACAGGCGGTCCTGCATGATCTTTTCGGCGCGTAAGGTATCGCGGCGGTGGATCAGCGTGACCTTGGACGCAAAGTTCGTCAGAAACAGCGCTTCTTCCACCGCCGTGTTGCCGCCACCGATGACGACGATTTCCTTGCCCCGGTAAAAGAACCCGTCGCAGGTGGCGCAGGCGGATACGCCAAAGCCCTTGAATTTCTCTTCACTCGGCAGGCCCAGCCATTTGGCCTGTGCTCCCGTGGCAAGGATGACGGCATCGGCGGTAAAGGTGGTGCCGCTGTCGGCATGGGCCGTGAACGGGCGCTGTGACAGGTCCAGCTTGCTGATGTAATCGGAAATGATCTCGGCCCCCATGGCCGTGGCATGTTCCTGCATCCGCACCATCAGGTCGGGGCCCTGCACATGCGTGTCACCGGGCCAGTTTTCCACCTCGGTGGTAATGGTCAGCTGGCCGCCGGGCTGCAGGCCCTGCACAAGGATCGGGTTCAGCATGGCGCGCGCGGAATAGACGGCGGCGGTATAGCCTGCGGGGCCAGAGCCGATGATCAGAACCCGTGTGTGCCGTGTATCGCCCATATCCGCCCCCATGCTTGCAGGGGTTGATATAGCCAGACGCTGCGAGGGCCGAAAGCCCCTGTAACGCAGGCTTGTGCACTGCGTTTGCATTTCTAATTGTTGCGCAGTTATGAAATATTATTGCGCAAACCGGGCTGGCAGCCTACATTCCGTGCTGGACTTGCAGGGGGCGCGCCATGGCCGGACATAAACTTGACCCGATTGATCGGCAGATTCTGGCGGAATTGCAGGCGGATGGGCGCATGACAAATGTGGAACTGGCCAGCCGCGTGGGCATCTCGGCCCCGCCTTGCCTGCGCCGGGTGCGCACGCTGGAGGAGGCGGGCTATATCCGGGGCTATCACGCCGATATCAACCCGCGCGAATTGGGGTTCGAGGTGCAGGTCTTTGCCATGGTGCGGCTGCAAAGCCAGGCAGAGCGCGATCTTTCGGCGTTTGAGGCGCATTGCCGCGCGCTGCCCTTGGTGCGCGAATGCCATATGCTGAACGGCGAGATCGATTTCATCCTGAAATGCGTGGCGCCAGACCTGTCGACATTTCAGACGTTCCTGACGGAACAACTGACCTCGGCCGCGAATGTGGCGAGTGTAAAGACCAGCCTTGTGATCCGCTGTGCCAAGGATGAGCCGGGGCTGAGCTTTGAGGTGCTTGAGGCGCGGCTGGCAAAGCAGGCGTAAGATCAGGGTCTGAAAAAACAGATAGGCGGCCCCTTTGCGGTGCATTCAGAGGGTGCACCAGGGCCGCCTTACCGAGCGTGATCCGGGCGGATGGGGCCGCCTGCATCTATGTCGCAAATGTGACGCAGCGTGGCACGCCTGTCAAACTCCGGGCGCATTTGCGGTGGTCTGCCGCAACGGTCGGGGGTGGGGCGCAGGCATTGTACCTGTGGGCGCATCAATCGCTGTCCGCCCCGCCCGAATCAGAATGCCGAAAGCTCACCGCGCCGCCACTGCGGGCTTTTGGCCGGACTTGATCAGCAGCGCGGGCTTGCGGCGTTGGCCGCGTGTCCATGGCATTGCCGGCGTCTGGGCCGCACTAGAGGCCAGAACCGATTTCAACCAGCGGCGTTCCTTTTTCATCGCAGTTTCCTTTCAATGATGGATGCTGTGTTTCCACTTCACGAACAATCTGGCCCGGCATTGCGGCACTGTTTAGGCAATCTGCAGGAATTCGCGCCGTATTCGCAGGGCAATGCAGGCCGGATTGTGGCGAGCAAATTGCAGCAAACTGCCTGCAGTCAGCGCCTTGCCCGCCTTCTGACGGCAGGTGTTTGGCACAGGTCGCCCGAATTCTGCCGTGTTTACAGCCGGATGACCGAAATCAGCCGGCCATAATCCGCCTCGCCCTGATGTGTGGTGCGGCGATAGGAAAAGAACCGCTCGGCATCGCGATAGGTGCAATGGCCGGTCCAGCGTGCGGCGGCCACGCCAGCGGCACGCAGCTGTGCAAGGCCAAAGGACGGCAGGTCAAATTGCGAATGGCCCGCGCGCCCCCCGGAAAAGAATTGTGCATTTGCAGGGTCATCATCAAGAAAGCCCTGCATGAAGGCGGCACTGACCTCATAAGCGGCAAGGCTGATCGTCGGGCCGATCACGGCGCGGATATTGCTGCGCCGTGCGCCCAACCCTTCCATCGCCGCAACCGTTGCCTGCAGCACGCCATCCTTGGCCCCGCGCCAGCCCGCATGCGCCGCGCCGATCACCCCGGCCTGCGCATCGTGAAACAGCACGGGCTGGCAATCTGCCGTCAGCACGCCCAGCAGAACCCCGGGCGTGGCTGTCACCATCGCATCGACATGCGGGCGCGGCGAGACTGGTCCGGTCACGGCAATCACGTCTGCCGAATGCACCTGATGGACCGTGACCAGCGCATCGGGCGGCACGGCCATCGCATCGGTTACCCGCGCGCGGTTGATCTGGACGGCCTCGGCCATGTCCGATGACCCCGGCCCGCAATTCAGCCCGGCAAAGATGCCCGAGGATGCCCCCCCCTTGCGGGTAAAGAACCCGTGCGGCGTCGCCAGCATGTCGTCGGCAGTGATGATTTCAAGCGTCATGCTGTTCCCGGCAGCGGTGGGGCCTGCGTTGGCGTGATCGCCAGCACTTTGAAGAGTTGGCCCATTTGCGCAGGCGCGGTCAAGCGTTCGAACGCCGCAACATGGGCCTGTAATGCCATGCCTTGCAGCCGCATGGCCAGCGCATCGGCCCGCGCCGCAATCCCCAGGTTCAGCAGAAACGCGCCCTGTGGCAGACAGGTTGCCCGCGCCGAGGCCGCCGCCCGCGCAAGCGCTGCAAAATCGACATGCGCTGTCAGGTCAGCAAGCCCCGGTTCGGCCAGCGGATCGGTATGGCCATGGTGGCGCAGCGCCTGAAAGGTATCGCCGGTGCCGTTCCAGCCGCCATAATCCACGATCAGCGCGCCGCCGCCATGGGTGGCGATCAACTGGCCAATCCGCTGCATGATGGGCCCGGCAGCGGGGCACATCTCGATGATGTTGCCATCGGCCGTATCAGCAAGACGATGGGCCAGCAGGCCAAGCGGCACCGGCGATGAACGCCCAAGGGTCAGCGCGCCATCTGCCACGCCGACAACGGTTTCCGCCCAGGCCTGCCCGGCCCGCGTGAACTGGCGGATGGGCAGGGCATCGAAGAATTCATTGGCAACAAGGAACAGGGGCGCGTCAGGCAGCCCGCCCAAATCATCCAGCCAAGTGGGCGCATGGCCCTTGAGGGTGTCCTGCTGCACGGCGCGCAGGCGGGGCGACGCCTCGACCAGCACAACCTGCAGGGCGGCATGAAACCCCGGCACACCGCGTGTGGCGCGCAGCATATCGGCCATCAGCGTGCCCCGCCCCGGGCCAAGCTCGGCCAGCGTCACGCGTGCAGGCGCACCCTGATCAAGCCAGCTTTGCGCCAGACAAAGGCCCAGCATTTCGCCAAACATCTGGCTGATCTCGGGGGCCGTGATGAAATCGCCCTGCGCCCCGAACGGCTCACGCGTGGCATAATAGCCATGCGCCGGGTGCAGCAGACATTCGGCCATGTAATCGGCCAGGGTGATCGGCCCTGTGGCCGCGATGCGGGCGATCAACAAGCGCGCAAGCGGCGTCATGCAGGCCTTGCACGCAAAATGAACCACAGGCCCAGGATGATCATCGGCAGGGACAGCAACTGCCCCATCGTCAGCCCGTAGCCGCCCGATTGCAGCGCGAGGCCAAGCGGGTTGCCTTCGGAAATGAACTGGGGGTCGGGCTGGCGGACGAATTCCACCACAAACCGCGCGGCGCCATAGCCGGCCAGAAACAACCCCATCAGCCGCCCCGGCCAGCGCAGCCAGCCCCCCCGCCAGCCCAGCCACAGCAGCGCCGCGCCCAGCAACAGCCCCTCCAGCGCCGCCTCGTACAGTTGGCTGGGGTGCCTGGCGCAGATGTCGATCAGCGGGCCGCAGTTCTGTGCCGCTTCACCCGGAAAGGCCACGCCCCAGGGCAGATCGGTCTGTCGCCCCCACAGTTCCGCATTCACGAAATTCGCAAGGCGCCCCAGAAACAGCCCCGGCGGTGCGGCCATTGCCAACAGATCGCCCATCGCCAGCACCGGAATCCGCTCTTGCCGGCAAAACAGCAGACCCGCCACCACCACGCCCAGAAACCCGCCATGAAACGACATGCCGCCTTCCCAGACACGCAGGATCTCGGCCGGGTTCGCAAGGTAATGGTCCAGCCGGTAGAACAGCACAAAGCCGATCCGCCCGCCCAGAATGACCCCGACAATCGTCCAGGTAAAGAAACGTTCGATCTGCTCGGCCGTTGCGGGGGGCTGCCCCTGCCAGAGGGCAAGCCTTGCAAGCGACCGGCGGATGATCCACCAGCCGATCAACAGCCCTGCGATATAGGCAAGGGCATACCAGCGCAGCGCGATGGTAAAGCCGAACACCTCGAACGCCACAAGGTTGGGCGAAATGTTCGGAAAGGGAATATAGTCCATCATCGCCCCTGCAGCCGGACCGCGCGCCGTGTTTTCCTGTGCGGCTTGGGGGAAGTCAACCTTGCAGCCCGCCCTGCACCCGCCATATATGAACAACAGCCACAGAGGTGCCCCATGCAGACCCGCAACAAGTTTCTTGATGACATGTCGCAACTGATGACAAACGCGATGGGTGTCGCGCAAGGGGCCAAGACCGAGGCCGAGACCGCGATGAAGGGGTTCATCGACCGCTGGATGGCCGACCGTGATTTCGTCACGCGCGAAGAATTCGATGCCGTGCGGGCGATGGCCCAGAAAGCGCGCGAAGAAAATGAGGCGCTGGCAGCCCGGATTGCGGCGCTTGAGGCTGGCACAAAACCCCGCAAGGCGTGACGTCACGTAACGGCGCCATGGGGGGAAACGCCCCCCGCGTTTCCCATTTGTCTGGCGGCCTGAATTAATCTAACTCCCCGACGGAAGCAGAGGGATGGTCCCCGCGCCGCCCCTTTTTGCCGGACCGCCGCCATGGCCTTTCTTGCCTTGTCCAGCCCCCAGACCTGCCGCCGCATTGCTGCCTATCATCGGGCCAAGCGCCTGCTGGATGTGACCTGCGTGCTGATCGGACTTTTGGCGATCTGGCCGCTGCTGCTGCTTGTCGCGCTGGCGATCAGGATCGAAAGCCGGGGCCCGGTGTTTTTTGTGCAGACCCGTGTCGGCAAGGACGGGCGCACCTTTGGCATGGTCAAGTTCCGCTCGATGGTCGTTGATGCCGAGGCGCGGTTGGCGGGCCTTGCCGGTGACCGTTCCGGCCTTTGCTTCAAGGCCAAGGATGATCCGCGCATTACCCGCGTCGGTCGGCTGTTGCGCCGCAGCTCGATGGACGAGCTGCCGCAACTGTGGAACGTGCTGCGCGGCGAGATGAGCCTGGTGGGACCCCGCCCCGCCCTTCCGGCCGAAGTTGCCGAATACCCGCCGATGGCGCGGCAGCGCCTGGCCGCATTGCCTGGCATCACCGGGCTGTGGCAAGTGTCGGGGCGCGCTGACGTCAGCTTTGATGACATGATCGCGCTGGATGTCGATTATGTGCGCAACCCCGGCCTTTTGCGGGACCTGTCCATCCTTGCCCGCACGCTGCGTGTGGTCCTGTCAGGGCGCGGCGCGTACTAGGTGCCCACGATTTTGCCACCGATTCGCGAATCGGGCAGGGGCGATTCGAAAAAATGATTCGTCCACAGGGTTTTTGCGCAGAAAGTGCTTTACAGGCTTTCGTTCGTCCCACACCATATCTAGTAAGGGCGGCGTCAGGCAAACGCTGATCCTTGCCAGATAAGCAGCCCCTAGCGGCCATGTACCGTGCGGGCGCAATCATTGGGGCCGGGCACATGTCACTTTCTGAAGACTTCCTGTCGAACGAAGACCTTCACCCGATCGACATTGTCGAAACGCTGGCAGAATCCCATGCATGGGAATTTGACCGCGTCACCGATGACCAGATCGCAATGGCCGTGGAAGGCCAATGGCGGACCTATTCGCTGACCTTGGCCTGGAACCCGCAGGATGAAACGCTGCGCCTGATCTGCACCTTCGAGATGGAGCCGCCCGAAGGCCGGATGGGAGAGCTTTATGATGTGCTCAACCGTTGCAATGACCTGGTCTGGACCGGGGCCTTTACCTATTGGGCCGAGCAGAAGCTGATGGTCTGGCGTTATGGTCTGGTGCTGGCAGGCGGGCAGATGGCGGGGTCGGAACAGATCGACCGGCTGATCGCCAGTGCAGTGATGGCAGCCGAACGGTTCTATCCGGCCTTTCAGTTGGTCGCGTGGAGCGATCATACCCCGGCGGCAGCGATGAATGTCGCCATTGCAGAGGCTTACGGCCGCGCCTAACCTGCGCCCTGAACGGGGGTGCGCATGGACGATATCAATCAGAACGGGCTGGTGCTGCTGGGGTGTGGCAAGATGGGGTCGGCCATGCTGCAAGGCTGGCT
>JALOSO010000143.1 GCA_025458385.1 Paracoccaceae bacterium
TTTCACCGGCACGGCTACGCCCATCGGGCGCTTGAAGCTGGCGTCCATTTCCTTGGCGAAAGACGCCTTCGCATCAGTCAGCGGCAGGAAATCCTGCGGGCGCTTGGGGCCGGAAATGGCGGGCACGATGGTGCCCATGTCCAGATGCAGGGTGCTGGTATAGATCGGGTCATAGCCCGCATCGCGCCACATGCCATTGGCCTTGGCATAAGCCTCGACCAGTGCAATGCGGGCTTCATCGCGGCCCGTCATATGCAGATAACGCAGGGTTTCGGCGTCAATCGGGAAGAAACCGCAGGTCGCGCCATATTCGGGGGCCATGTTGGCAATCGTGGCGCGGTCGGCCAGTGGCAAATGGTCCAGCCCTTCACCGTAAAACTCGACGAACTTGTTGACCACGCCGTGTTTGCGCAGCATCTGCACGACCTTCAACACCAGATCGGTGGCGGTGGTGCCTTCCACCATCGCACCCGTCAGCTTGAAGCCCACAACCTCGGGGATCAGCATGGAAACCGGCTGGCCCAGCATCGCGGCCTCCGCCTCAATCCCGCCCACGCCCCAGCCCAGCACGGCCAGACCGTTGACCATGGTGGTATGGCTGTCGGTGCCAACAAGCGTGTCGGGGTAGGCGACCATATCGCCGTTCTGATCCGTATCCGTCCAGACCGTTTGCGCCAGATATTCTAGGTTCACCTGATGGCAAATCCCCGTGCCCGGCGGCACCACGCGGAAGTTGTTGAACGCCTTTTGCCCCCATTTCAGGAAGACATAGCGTTCCATGTTCCGCTCATATTCGCGGTCCACGTTCAGCTGGAACGCGCGCGGGTGGCCGAATTCATCGATCATCACCGAATGGTCGATCACAAGGTCAACCGGTGCCAGCGGGTTGATCTTTTGCGCATTGCCGCCCAGACCAAGGATCCCGTCGCGCATCGCCGCAAGGTCAACCACCGCCGGAACCCCGGTGAAATCCTGCATCAGCACGCGCGCCGGGCGGTAGGCAATCTCGCGCGGGTTCTGGCCACCCTTGGCCCCCCATTCGGCAAAGGCGCGGATATCATCCAGCGTGACGGTCTTGCCATCCTCGAACCGCAGCATGTTTTCCAACACAACCTTCAGGCTGGCCGGCAGGCGGGCAAAGTCACCCAGGCCCGCGGCCTGTGCTGCCGGAATCGAGTAATAATGCAGCGTCTTGCCGCCCGCTGTCAGGGCGGTGCGGGTTTTTGCGCTGTCGTGTCCAACGGTGACGGTCATGCTGGCCTCCTGAATTGGGCGCTTGCGGTAAGGGATTGGCGCAATTGTATACCACGGTATGCGGAAATCCAAGCCCGGATGTAACAGAACAATCGCTAAACCTTGATTGGCATGGTGACATGACAGTCTTTATGGATCAAAGACCAGTCGGGGACGAGGATCAGATGAACATGCGACACTTCGCCATCATTGCGGGGGGGCTATGGGTTGCCTTGGTTGGCACCATTGCCCAGGCGCAGTCAAAGCCGGTGGTGGTGGTCGAACTTTACACGTCGCAAGGCTGTTCGTCCTGCCCGCCAGCCGATGACTTTATGGCCGAACTGGTCAGCGACCCCGGGGTGATCGCGCTGGCGCTGCATGTGGATTATTGGGATTACATCGGCTGGAAAGACGATTTTGCCATGGCCGCCTTTACCGAACGGCAAAAGCAATATGCCCGCAGTATTGGCAGCCGTACAATCTATACCCCGCAGTTCATTGTCGGCGGCGTTGACCGGATCGAAGGGGTCAACCCCGAGGCGCTGCGTTCGATGATCCGCATGCACCAGGAAATCGCCGCTGATGTGACGCTGGTCCTGCAGCGCGATGGTGAGCGTCTGGTGATCCGCGCGGCAAGTGATGCGGCACTTGGCGGGCCGATGACCGTCAACCTTGTGCGCTATCGGCCAAACGAGACGGTGACGATCGAGCGCGGTGAAAACGCCGGTCGCACGGTAACATATCACAACATCGTCACGGACCTTGCGCAGGTTGGCACCTGGGATGGCACGGCCCCGTTGGAGTTGGAAACCACTGTCACCGGCGAAGGGCCGATTGCCGTGTTTTTGCAACAGGACGGGCCGGGGGCCGTTCTGGCGGCCGCGCGGATTGACTGAACGCTGACGGGGGCATTTTCGCCCCAACAGGGCCCCGTCAGCCGGTTTCGTCTGGCCCGCTTTCCGTTTGCACTTGGTGGGCGGCCTTCCAGCGGCGGTGGATCCAGAACCACTGGTCCGGGTGATGGCGCACCAACGCCTCCAGACTGTCGTTCAACGCCTGTGTCATCGCCTCGGGTGTGCCCGGAGGGATGGGTGCCTCGACGATGATGCGGAAGTTCAGGCCATCGGGCAGGCGCACAGCATAGGTCGGCACCAGCAAAGCGTCATATTTCAACGCCAGTTCTGCTGCGGAAAGCGCGGTCTGGGCGGCGATGCCGAAAAATGTCAAAGGTGCGCCATGCCCCATATGCTGGTCGATCAGCAGGCCCAGCATCCCGCCCGATTTCAGGTGCCGCACCATATCGGCCAGGCCCGCGCGCCCGCGTGGAAACAGCGGGGTGCCAATCCGGCTGATGGCCGCAACGTAATGGGCGTTGAAGCCCGCGTTCTTCATGTTGCGGTACAAGGCCCCAACCCGAAAACCGCGGGCAAGAAGGGCCGCCCGGCTGGCATCGTAATTGCCGAAATGCCCGGTCACCAGGATGACAGGCCGCCCCGCCGCATGCGCCTGTTCAAGCATGGCAAGCCCCGCGCCTTCGGGTGCCGTGGCCGCTGCGCGGGCGGTGAATTCTGCCCCGGAATAGATCTCGATGATCGTGCGGCCCACATTGTCCGGCACGGCGCGCGTCAGGCGCTTTACCTCGGCGGCGGGCAGGTCTGGCAGAACCAGCGCAAGGTTTTCGCGCACCCGCGCCCGGTATCCGGCAACCGGGGCCACCACTTGCGCCATGATCCAGCCGCACAGCGGCACGCGCCAGCGGTATGGCAGGCGCAGCAGCCCCCAGATCAACCCCCGGATCACCCGGTCCTGCAGCCAGTGATCCAGCCGAAATCCGTTCATCGGCCCTTGGCCCCTGTTTCGCGGTGCCAGACATAAAGACCTGCCGCCGCGATCACAAGCGCGCCCAGCACGGTCCAGCGATCCGGGTATTGTCCGAACAACACGATGCCCCAGATCGCGGAAAACACCAGACCCATGTAACCGAACGGGGCAAGAACGGCGGCCTCGGTGATCGAAAAGGCGCGGATGATGCACAGTTGCGCGCCCGTACCCAAAAGCGCGACCAATACGAACCATGGCAGATCCTGCAGCGCAACGGGATGCCAGACAAAGGGCAGGGCCACGGCCCCCGCCAAAGTGCCAAAGGCCGAGGCATAAAGCATGGCGGTCCACGGGCTTTCCTGTTGGCCAAGAAACCGGGTCAACAGCACATTCGCGCTATAACATAGTGCGGCCCCCAGCGGCAGCAGGGCGGCAGGGGTGAACACAGATGATCCGGGGCGAATGATGATCATCGCGCCGATCAGCGCGGCAATCACCCCGGCGGCCCGCCTTGGGCCGAACCGTTCGCCCAGAAACAGCGCAGCACCCACCGTGACCAGAACCGGGTTGATGTCGACGATGGCCGTCGCTTCGGCCAACCCGATATGGCCAAGGGACAGAAAGAACAGGCCCGTTGCCCCGAACTGCGAGGCCGAGCGCCAGAAATGCAGGCCGGGATAGCGGGTGCGTGCAACGGTCATGACCCGGGCACGCAGGATCAGCAGCACGATCAGGCACATGCCAGCAAAACGCGCCCAGATCACCTGGGGCGCGGGGTAGCTGGCAATCAGAAGCTTGGCGACCGCGTCCATCGTGGTGAACAGCAGGATCGCCAGCATCATCAAGGGGATGCCATGCTGTGACGTTTGCGGGGCAGGGGGCATGCTCGGGCCTTTGCGCGACGTTCCGCGTGGCTATCAGTCTGTCAGGCAAAGCGCAAATCGCACCGATGTGCCAAGGGACCAGAACGCCAGCACCATTTGCGGATCGCCTGTGCAAGATCGCGGCCTTTTCTGTCTGACAGGGCAGATTGTTGCGGCAGCGGGTCGGGTTCGGGGCGCGGTTGCCCCGCCGTCCTTGCCGGCGCGGCCTAGTCTTCCTCTCCTTCGGTCCGCAGGATCACTTCACCCGCAGCCTCCAACTGCCGAATCCCCGTGACAACCGCCGACATCGCGGTTTCGCCATCCTTGTCCTTGATCTTGCCCCGTCCGGCCATTTCTTCGCGCAGCGACTGCCCCATGCGTTGCGACAGGCTGGAAATGATGAATTCGACCACTGGCGCCAGATCAGCCTTGGTTGTGGCATAGGTCAGGGCTGTTACCAGAACCTCATTGTCGACAACGCGCACCACCTTTGGCACATCGCGCGCGGTCAGCCGGCTGCCGATATGGATAAAGGTGAACAGCGCCTTGCGCACCTGTTCGGCAAAACCGGCATCGGTTTCATCCAGACCTTTCAGCACATCTTCACGCGTCAGCACCGGCGAGATGTTCAGGATCGCGCCAATGCGTTCGACCGGCCCCGCATCAAAGGCCTTTGGCGCCTGATTTTCCAGTTGTGCCGACAGCGCGATGCCGATCCGCCGCACTGTTTCTGGGTCGACATTCGCGGTCATCGACATCGCATAGGCCACGCGCCGCGCGCGTTCACCCGGCATTTTTGACAACAGATCAGCTGCCTTCTGCACAGGCAGCTTGGACAGCATCACGGCGGCAATCTCGACGCTTTCCTGATCGATGATCGGCAAAAGCCGTTCGGCAGCAAGGCCCGTCAACCTGTCCCACGGGTCTGCCTTGGACGATGCCCCCGCCAGCCGCCGCAACCGGTTTGCCGCGGTTTCCGAGATATGGCCATCCATCATCGACAGCGCCCCTTCGATCCCGCCCGGAAAGGACAGGCCGACCTCTTCCAACTCACCCAGAAACTCATCCACGATCTGGCCAAGTGTCGCCCGGTCAACAAGGCGCATCTGGCCCATCTGTTCGGTGATCGCGGCCTGCATATGTTCGGGCAGGGATGACAGCGGCAGGTTCGCCCCCTGTGCCAGCATCAACCGCACGATGACCGCCGCCTTTTCGCGCGGCGAAAGCTGCCGGGGAGCAAGGTTATTGGCCGGGGCCGGTTTGACCGGATGGATGCGTGCCAGTGCAATATTCGATTCGCGCGCCATGGGCCTGCCTGTTGGGTTCACCATGGGCAGTCTTGCGCGGGGATGATTAATCTTGTGCTAAACTTGGCCGCTGATGGCCGTTTTCATTGTGTTGCGCGGTGCGCCCCCTGCCCACCAAAACAGGGAAACGGAGCGCCGCAGCGCCCCGTCCCGGTTTCGTGTCAGCTGCTGGTGCCGGGGATGCAGGTGCCGGTCTTGGCATCATAGCTCGTCCCAACGGCGCAACTGATGCTGGCATCCTGCATCGTATCCTTGCCGGAACAATCGGCAAAGACCATGGCAGGCGACAGGATCAGCGCAAGGGCGGCGAATGTCGTCTTGATCGTCATGTGTCGTCCTTTCTTGGGTTTCAGTAGGTGGTGGTCGTTCCGGTCCGGATGGCCGTGGCAAGGCTTGCCTCGGCCCAGGTGCCCGCGCCGCCACGTGCGCGGATTTCTGCAAGCTGGGCCTGCGCCAGCCCTTTTTCATTCATCAAGATCAGCGCCTGGCCGAAATAGCTGCGGGCAAGAATATTGTCCGGGTTGATCTGCAGCGCCATCTCATAGGCCGCGATCCCGGCTTCCCAATTGCCCATCTGGCGGTTCAGGAAACCTGTATAGGTCATGACCCGGTCTGTCTGCCCCTCGGTCATCGCCGCAAGAACCTGCATTGCCGCCGCTGGCTGACCGGCATAGGCAAACTCGCGTACCGCCTGATAGCGTTCGTCATCATTCAGCCCGGTATCGGCAGGTTCAACGCATTCCTTCTTGTCCGCGTCATACACCTTGCCATCCGTGCATTCTGTTGTGGTTGCCGTCGGCTTTGGTGGCTCGGTATCGTCAGACCCCGCCGCCAGCGTGGCGAAGGGCGTTATCGCCAGCAGGGCGATCGAAAGCAGACGCATCAGGTATCCTTTCATGCTGCGACAAAGCTAGCACGGATCTGACGTCTGACGACGAAGAAAAGTCCTTTTGTCGCACAAGCCCGGGTTCACGGTTTTGCGATCAGGTTTTTCGCCTTGCGCGCTTACCCCGCAGTGCCGAAAACCCGGGCAAAAATGGTATCGACATGCTTGGTGTGATAGCCAAGGTCGAATTTTTCCCTGATTTCGGCAGGTGAAAGCACGGCTGTCACCTCGGCATCGGCCAGCAGTTCGGTCTGAAAATCCGCGCCCTGTTCCCAGACCTTCATCGCGTTGCGTTGCACCAGACGGTAGCTGTCTTCGCGGCTGACACCGGCCTGCGTCAGGGCCAGAAGCACGCGCTGGCTCATCACAAGACCACGGAACTTGTTCATGTTTGCCAGCATGTTGGCCGGATAGATCACCAGTTTTTCAATGACACTGGCAAGACGGTGCAGGGCGAAATCAAGCGTGATGGTGGTATCAGGGCCAATGGCACGTTCGACCGAGGAATGGCTGATATCGCGCTCGTGCCAAAGTGCCACGTTTTCCAACGCGGGGATGACGGACATGCGCACAAGGCGGGCAAGGCCGGTCAGGTTTTCGGTCAGCACGGGGTTGCGCTTGTGCGGCATGGCGGAACTGCCCTTCTGGCCGGGAGAGAAGAACTCCTCAGCCTCCAGCACCTCGGTGCGCTGCATATGGCGGATTTCGATGGCGATGTTTTCGATGCTGCTGGCAATCACACCCAGCGTTGCAAAATACATCGCATGCCGGTCCCGCGGGATGACCTGCGTGCTTATGGGTTCGGGCGTCAGGCCCAGCATCTTGCAGACATGTTCTTCAACCGCCGGGTCGATATTCGCGAATGTGCCGACAGCGCCTGAAATGGCCCCCGTGGCAATCTCGGCGCGGGCGGCAATCAGGCGCGCGCGGTTGCGGTGCATTTCGGCGTAGAAACGGGCAAATGTCAGGCCCATTGTGGTGGGTTCGGCGTGGATGCCATGGCTGCGCCCGATGCGGACATGGTCCTTGTGTTCAAAAGCACGGGTTTTCAGCGCGGCCAGGACGCGATCCAGGCCCGCAAGCAACAGGTCAGTTGCGCGGACAAGCTGGATGTTCAGCGTGGTATCCAGCACATCCGAACTCGTCATGCCCTGATGCACAAAGCGCGCGTCATCCGCACCAATATGTTCGGCAAGATGGGTCAGGAAGGCGATGACGTCATGCTTTGTTACGGCCTCGATCTCGTCAATCCGGGCCACATCAAAGGTCACATTGCGGGCTTTCCAGACGGCTTCGGCATTGGCCTTGGGGATCACGCCAAGGGCGGCTTGCGCATCGCAGGCATGCGCCTCGATCTCGTACCAGATACGGAATTTCGTCTCGGGCGACCAGATGGCGACCATATCAGGGCGTGAATAGCGCGGGATCATGGGCGGATACTCTTCTTGGCGGGATGCTGCGTGCCATAGACTGGTGAGAGGCCGGGTGCAAGGCAGCAAGGCGCGCTGATTGTGACGACGGGCGGGGGGCCAGCCCCCCGCACCCCCCGGGATATTTATTGACCGAAAATGAGCGCGTGCTTGCTTTCTTAATCTTGCATTCACCATTGTTCGGTCACTATCAGGATGCGGTACAGGCGGGGACGCCGATGACCGTGACCGGAAATGGCGCTCCGTTCGGTTGATCCGGGCGGAGCGTTTTTCATTTTTGGTCCATAAATATCCTCGGGGGGTGC
>JALOSO010000144.1 GCA_025458385.1 Paracoccaceae bacterium
GGGCCGCTCATCACGCCCTTGCGGTCGTTCTTCGCTTGGAACAGCAGCGAAGAACGACCGCAAGGGCGTGATGAGCGCGCGATTGAAGGCATCGTGCCAATGTCGCTGGTTGACTTGTGTCGAGGGCGGCCTAGCCTGTTACTGGGGACGTTGACAGGAGAGTTGAGCCATGCGCGCGCATGTTTTTACCCTATGGCTAGCCTTGTTTCCGATGGCCGCACTGGCGGATGAGCCCCGCAACCCGGCAATTGAAACCACGATCCAGAACCAGCTGAACGCTTTCATCGCGGATGATTTCGCGACAGCCTTCACCTTTGCAAGCCCGAACATCAAGGGCATTTTCGGCACGCCGGAAAACTTTGGCGCAATGGTGACGCAGGGCTATCCGATGGTGCACCGGCCTGCAAACGTACAAATGCTGGAATTGCGCACGGTGGCGGGCAATCTGTGGCAACGGGTACTGATCACGGATGCAAGCGGCGAAACGCATCTGCTGGATTACCAGATGGTCCAGACGGCGGATGGCTGGCAGATCAACGGCGTGCAACTGCTGCCCGAGGTGGGCACCGGCGTCTGACGTCAGGGGTGGCTGTTGCGTTGGCCTTTGTATTGGCGCGCGCCGCAGTCCGCGCCAGTTAACCATTCATTGATACCCCGAAACCTCATCCACGGGGGGTAGCCGCCCCCCACAGCCATGGGGTTTCATGCATGAACAAGGCGATTACCGAAGGTCTGGTCCTGATGCCACCGCCGTTTGCGGCAGGGTTGTCGCTGTGGTCGCGGGGGGATGGCATTCCTGGCTCGGGGTCTTACGCTGGGCAACCGAACGCGGCATTTGTGCCCAATGATGCCGATTTCACCGGCTGCCTTGAATTGCAAAAGGCCGACAGCGTGCAAAAGCTGCGCTGTTTTCAGCAGATTCCGTTTCAGCCGGGCCTGTTCCTGCGGGTGACCGCGCGGATCAAGGCCGTGGCCGGGCCGCTGGCCGCTGTACGGATTGCGGGCTTTGCCGCGCGCAGCAATGGCACGGCCGTGCCGGGGATCACGACGACCGGGCCTGCCACGCAGTTGACGACCTATGGGCAGGTTGTCGAGATCAGCGCGATCATCGCATCGGGTGCGCGGACGGGGGTTACGCTGAACTGGGGACGAGAGCCCGTCTATGCCCATCTGGGACTTGACCTTACGGGCACCAACGGCGGCATCGTGCGCATCGACGACATCACGGTTGAAGATGTGACGTCGGTTTTTCTGCGCGAAATGATGGACTGGGTCGATGTGCGTGACTATGGCGCCGTCGGCGATGGCATCGCCGATGATACGGCGGCCTTTGAAGCCGCAGATACTGCGGCAGCAGGGCGAACCCTGGTCGTATCAAAAGGCACCTTCCGCCTTGGGGGTGATCTGACCATCGACAGCCCGGTGCGGTTTGAAGGACGGGTGACACAGGCGGCGGCCCAGCGGCTTGTCCTGCGGCGGAATTTTGACCTGGACAGTTATACCAGTGCCTTTGGCACGGAAACCGAGGCATTCCGCAAGGCGCTGCAGGCGCTGTTCTTCAATGCCGATCACGTGGCGCTGGATCTGCGCGGGCGGCGGGTTGATCTGACCGGGCCTGTCGATGTTGCTGCGATTGCCGGGGTGACGACCTTTGAAATCCGCCGGCTGATCACCAATGGCATGCTGAGCGCGGCCGCAAGCCCAGCCTGGACGCCGGCCACGGCAACATCGCTGGCCACCTATAACCGGGCTGCGCCGACCACGCTGTCAGCGGTGGCCAACATCGCAAACATCGCCGTCGGGGCGCATGTCACGGGCAACGGCGTTGGCCGCGAGGTCTATGTGCGGTCAGTCAACGTGGCGGCACAGACACTGGAGTTGAGCCAGCCGATCTGGGGTTTTCAGGGCAGCCAGACCTTCACCTTCACGCGCTATCGCTACATGCTTGATTTCAGTGGCTTCACCAAATTCTCGAAGTTCGAGCTGACGGGGATGGAGTTGCAGTGCAACAGCATTGCCAGTGGCATTCTTCTGGCCCCATCGGGCGATACATTCCGCATGGCGATCAGCAGCCTGACAAAACCGTCCGACCGCGGGATCACTTCGCACGGGCGCGGGTGCCAGGACCTGATCATCGACAACTGCAGCTTTGTGTCGGCAGAAGAGACGCTGCTTGCGCAGAACCGCCGGACGATCGTGTTCAACGTGAATGCCAATGATGCAAAGATCCGTGGCAACCGGGCGGCACGCTTTGCGCATTTCGGGATCGTCGGGGGATCGACGCATATCTTCCTGGGCAACCACTTCTTTGGCGGCGATGATGCAACGCTTGGGGTGCGGCGGGCCGGCCTAGTGTTCACCAACCCGACGCCGCATGCCATCATCACCGGCAATTACATCGACAATTCGCATATCGAGATGTCGAACGAACACGACGCGAACCCGGAATTCGACAACGAGTTTTCGTTCGGGGGAATGACGGTGACAGGCAATGTGTTCGTGTCGATCAGTGTCAGCAGTGCCTTCCGCTGGCTGGTGTTGGCCCCTAAGGGGCCGGGGCATTTCCTGACGAACATGAGTGTGACAGGCAATACCTTCCGCACATTTTCGGGGGTGATTGACCGGGTGGATATGGCGGATACGACCGTCGCCGCGCTGGACTACAGCCGGTTCCGCAACATCGTGTTCAACAACAACACATTCCACGGCGTCACCCAGACAACGCAATCGCCCGTGGTATTCGAACATGTCCAGAACACCGAAAGTGCAACCTGGGTGGTCAGCGCCGGCGCATTCCTGCCTTTCGCGGCGCGGGCACGAACGGTTGAGGCAGTGGCCACAAAAGGCGCGGTCACAACGGCCGGCAACGTCACGATCTATGACAACCCGAACACGCTTAGCGAACAGGGCGCCAGCCTGAACCAGGTGCATTTGCGCTGGTCACAAGCGGTCAAGGGCCGTGCGCTGGTGACTCTGCGCTGCGACAATCCGAACTGACCCGAGGGGGGATCAGTCGGACGAAGAAGGGCGGTCCCGGTCTGGGGCCGCCCTTTCTTTTGGGGCGGGCCACAGGTCATTCGCTGTCAACCGATAGGCCCGGGCAAACCCCGCGTTCAGCAGGGCCGTCTGGGGTTCAAATCTGAAGAAACCGAAATCGGTAAAGTCGATATAAACGGCGGCCTTTGGGTGTTGGGCCAGCCAGATGTCGCGCAAAAGCATATGTTGGTGGTCTGCGCGGGCCACGGGGCTGGCCTTTGCCTGCAGCATCAGGCGCGGATGTGTCAGCGGGTCGCCCTTGGGGCCGGGTTCGCCCAACAGCAGCGCGCAGGCCGGGTTCGCCTGCAAGGCGGCGCGATGCGCTGCCAGTGTGGATAACAGCGTCAACGGCAGCCCATCAGGGCCATGGCCAATGGCGATACGGCTGATGCCGGGGCTGGCCGTCGCCGGGTCACTATAGGCAAGCGCTGCGTGACGCGCGCCTTGCAAAAGGGCCCGCGCAAGCATGCGGGCCGCATCATCCGGGGGCAGATAGGGGTCATTCGGGGGCATGCCGCGCCTGCTGAAAAAGGTCGAATCAATCTGCGCGTTGGGATCGCTTCGGGCAAGTGGGCGATCCCCAAAACACCGATGTCGGCCCCGATGACGCAGCGGCGCTTGCAGGGGCGTTGCGGACCGTGGCGCTGGCAGCAAACCGGCAGGTCAACGACTGCATCATCAAATTTTCTGAAATTTACATTATGGAAGAATATTCCGTCAAATAATTTACAGAAAAATCACATAATTAATTACAGTTAGCAATTTTTTCACAAATGCTGTAGGGTTGCACGCAGAAGGCGTAGTCCGGCTTGCTGGCTGGTCGCCTTGCGCGAAAGGGGGGCAGAATGTCTGATCACGCAGCGGCGCACGCGCCATCGGCGGAATTTGTTGCAGGGGCGCATCTGGATGCAGCCGGTTATGCTGCGCAATACGCAGCCTCGGTGACGGACCCCGCGGGTTTCTGGGCTGGTCAGGCAAATCGCATCGACTGGATCAAGGCGCCCACCAAGATCAAGAACACCTCGTTTCTTCCCGGCAACATTGATATCCGCTGGTATGAGGATGGTACGCTGAACATCAGCGCCAACTGCATCGACCGGCATCTTGCCAAACGGGCCAACCAGACGGCGATCCTGTGGGAGCCGGATGACCCAAAGACACCCGCCCGCCACATCACCTATGCGCAACTGCACGAACAGGTCTGCCGCATGGCGAATGTGCTGAAGGCGCAGGGGGTGAAAAAGGGCGACCGCGTTGTGCTGTACATGCCGATGATCCCGGAGGCGGCTTATGCGATGCTGGCCTGCGCGCGGATCGGGGCGATTCATTCGGTGGTGTTCGGGGGCTTTTCGGCGGATGCGCTGGCGAACCGGATCAACGACAGCGATGCGCGGATTGTCATCACGGCGGATTACGCGCCGCGCGCAGGCAAAGCGACGCCGCTGAAGGCGAATACGGATGCAGCACTTTTGGGTTGTGATGACCGGGTGAAATGCCTTGTGGTCAAGCACACGGGCGGGCAGACGACATGGACCGACGGCCGCGACATTGACCTTTTGGCTGAAATGGCGGGGGCCAGCCCGGTCTGCGCGCCGGTTGAGGTGGGGGCAGAGGACCCGCTGTTCATCCTGTATACCAGCGGTTCCACGGGCAAGCCCAAGGGTGTGGTGCATACGACGGGGGGCTATATCGTTTATGCCAGCCTGACGCACCAGATGACGTTTGATTACCATGATGGCGATGTCTTCTGGTGCACGGCGGATGTGGGCTGGGTGACGGGGCACAGCTATATCGTCTATGGGCCGTTGGCCAATGGGGCGACCACGGTAATGTTCGAAGGCGTGCCAACCTATCCGGATGCGGGGCGGTTCTGGGAAGTGATCGCCAAGCACAAGGTGACACAGTTCTATACGGCACCGACGGCGATCCGCAGCCTGATGGGGCTGGGCACGGACCTGATTGCCAAGCATGACCTGTCCAGCCTGAAACTGCTGGGCACAGTGGGCGAACCGATCAACCCCGAGGCGTGGAACTGGTATTCGCACAACATCGGCAAGGGCCGCCTGCCGATTGTGGATACGTTCTGGCAAACGGAAACCGGCGGGCACATCATCACGCCACTGCCGGGGGCCATTCCCACCAAGCCGGGGTCGGCGACCGTGCCGTTCTTTGGCGTCAAGCCCGTGGTGCTTGACCCGGCCACGGCGGCGGTGCAGCCGGATGGCGCAACCGAAGGGGTGCTGTGCATCGCCGACAGCTGGCCCGGGCAGATGCGCACGCTGTGGGGCGATCATGCGCGGTTTGAAGAGGCGTATTTCAGCCAGTACAAGGGCTATTACTTCACGGGTGATGGCTGCCGGCGTGACGCCGATGGCTATTACTGGATCACGGGGCGCGTGGATGACGTGCTGAACGTATCGGGCCACCGCATGGGCACGGCCGAGATTGAATCGGCGCTTGTGGCCCATGCCGATGTGGCCGAGGCGGCGGTGGTGGGCTATCCGCATGACATCAAGGGGCAAGGGATCTACGCCTATGTCACCCTGATGAAAGGGGTGGAGCCGACGGACAGCTTGCGCAAGGGCCTTGAGGCATGGGTGCGGCAGGAAATCGGGCCGATTGCCAAGCCGGACCTGATACAGTGGGCGCCGGGCCTGCCGAAAACCCGCTCGGGCAAGATCATGCGGCGTATCCTGCGCAAGATTGCCGAAAACGATTTCGCCGCACTTGGCGATACGTCCACGCTGGCCGATCCGTCGGTGGTGGATGACCTGATCAGCAACCGGATGAACCGGGGTTGACGATACCCCCGGCCTGTACAGCCGGGGTCGCAGAACGGTGCACAACAATGCGCACCACCAAAAGGGAGGAAGTTTCAATGGCGGACAAGACATCGTCCAACGCCTATTGGGCCGCAAACGTCAGGATCATCATCATTTCGATGATCGTCTGGTTTGCCTGCTCTTTCGGGCTTGGCATCCTGCTGCGCCCCGCGCTGTCAGGCATTTCGGTCGGCGGTGCTGATCTTGGGTTCTGGTTTGCCCAGAACGGCGCGATCTACGTCTTTCTTGTTCTGATCTTTGTCTATGCACGGGTCATGAACAAGGTCGACAAAGACCATGGCGTGGAGGAGTAACCATGGATCAGTTTACCCTTAACCTGCTCGTCATCGGCGCATCCTTTGCGCTGTATTTCGGCATTGCCTTCTGGGCACGGGCCGGTTCAACGGCTGAATTCTATGCCGCAGGGCAGGGCGTTCCGCCTGTCATGAACGGCATGGCGACGGCTGCTGACTGGATGTCAGCCGCCTCCTTCATCTCCATGGCGGGCCTGATTGCCTTTGGCGGCTACAACAACTCGGTCTTCCTGATGGGCTGGACCGGCGGTTATGTGCTCCTCGCGCTGCTGCTCGCCCCCTACCTGCGCAAGTTCGGCAAGTTCACCGTGCCGGAATTCGTGGGCGACCGCTTCTATTCCACATCCGCCCGTATGGTGGCTGTGATCTGCCTGATCGTCATCTCGGTCACCTACGTGATCGGGCAGATGGTGGGCGTGGGCGTGACCTTCGCGCGCTTCCTTGAGGTGTCCACCACAACCGGCCTGCTGATCGGCTCTGCCGTGGTGTTCGCCTATGCCGTGTTCGGCGGCATGAAGGGCATCACCTACACGCAGGTCGCGCAGTATGTCGTGCTGATCATCGCCTATACCATTCCGGCGATCTTCATCTCGTTGAACCTGACCGGCAACTTCCTGCCGCAGCTGGGCCTGATCGGCGGCTATGCGCCACAGGGCGGGGAGGTTTCCTTCCTGGCCAAGCTGGATCAGGTGGTGACGGACCTTGGCTTTACCGCCTATACCGCGAACACGACGAACATGCTGAACATGTTCCTTGTGACCATGTCGCTGATGATTGGGACGGCAGGTCTGCCGCACGTGATCGTCCGCTTCTTTACCGTGCCAAAGGTATCTGACGCGCGGTCTTCGGCTGGCTGGGCACTTGTGTTCATCGCGCTGCTGTACACCGTGGCCCCTGCTGTGGGGTCGATGGCGCGTCTGAACATCACCACCACCTTCTGGCCGGGTGCTGTTGCCGGTGAAACGTTCAGTGCCCCGGCGCTTTCGATTGCTGAAATCGACAGCAACCCGGAACTGGCATGGATCCGGAACTGGGAAAAGACCGGCTTGCTGGCGTTTTCCGACAAGAACGGTGACGGGCTGATCCAGTACTTCAACGAACCCAAGGCGCTGGCTGATGCCGGTAAAGCACTGGCTGCCGCCCAAAAGGCGCTGACGGATGCTGCGGCGGATGCCGACAAGGCCCCGCTGGAAGCCGCGATCGTTGAGGCAACCGCAGCGCGTGATGCCGCACTGGCTGAGGCGACGCTGGGTGGCAAGACGTTGGCCGAACAGGGCATCGTCGGCAACGAGCTGACCACCGTGAACAACGACATCATGGTGCTGGCAAACCCTGAAATCGCCAAACTGCCGGGCTGGGTCATTGCCTTGGTTGCCGCTGGCGGCCTTGCAGCGGCCCTGTCCACGGCGGCTGGCCTGCTGCTGGCGATTTCGTCCGCCATCAGCCATGACCTGATCAAGGGTGCTCTGCGCCCCGACATCAGCGAAAAAGGCGAACTGCTGGCTGCCCGCATCTCGATGGCCTTTGCCATTGCGCTGGCGACATGGCTGGGTCTGAACCCGCCGGGCTTTGCGGCCCAGGTGGTGGCGCTGGCCTTTGGTCTGGCTGCGGCGACGATCTTCCCTGTGCTGATGATGGGGATCGGTCTGGCTGCGGCGACGATCTTCCCTGTGCTGATGATGGGGATCTTCTCGACCCGTGTGACCAAGGAAGGTGCGATTGCCGGCATGATCGTGGGTCTGATTGCCACGTCGGTGTACATCTTCATGTACCTCGGCTGGTTCTTCATCCCCGGCACCAACTGGCTGCCCAACACGCCGGACGCGCATTGGCTGGGTATCTCGCCTGCAGGCTTCGGCCCGGTTGGCGCGCTGCTGAACTTTGCCGTGGCCTATGTCGTCTCGATGATGACGAAAGAGCCGCCGCGTGACGTGCAGGAGCTGATCCAGTCGATCCGCGTGCCGAAAGGTGCTGGCAAGGCTGTCGCTCACTAAACAAAACTTGCGCCCCCGGTCAGGATATGATCGGGGGCGTATTCTATTTCTGGAAAGGTGCCCCGCGCGATGGTGTTCGATTTCTTGGCCATGTTCGTGACAGGCGTCGGGGCTGCCAGCTGCTACATGATCCTGAAGCTGGTGTTGAAAGACCGCCTGCCCCGCTGGGGCCTGCCCGCCACGATCGGCGCTGCGATGTTGGTGTTTTCGGTCTGGAACGAATACAGTTGGTTTTCCCGTTCAACCGCCGCGCTGCCGGATGTGGTGCAGATCATCCTTGTGCCCGAGGACAAATCCCTGCTGCGGCCCTGGACTTACCTTTTCCCCGTCACCTCGCGCTATATGGCGCTGGATGGCACCAGTTTGCGTGTGTCAGACCAGAACCCGGCCTTCCGGCAGGCCGATCTGATCTTTGTCGAACGCTGGGTCGGCACACAGCGCGTGCCCATCGCCTTTGATTGCGCAGGCGGGCGGCATGCCGATCTGGTGGATGGGGCCACGCTTGCGGCGGATGGCACGCTGACCGGGTCAGACTGGATTACCGCACAGCCCGGCGACATCATGCAATCAGCCGCTTGCAACATTCAGGCAAACGGATCATCCGGATAGCCCACGCCCGTCAGATACAGCCCTTGCGGTGGGCAGACCGGGCCGCAGGCCTGACGGTTTCGCGCCTCTAACGCCGCCTTCACATCATCTGGCTGCCACTGGCCTGCACCCACACGCTCCAGCGTGCCCACGATGCTGCGGACCTGATTGTGCAGGAAACTGCGCGCACGCAGGCGGAACTGGTATTCCGTCCCGCCCGGAATGGGTGCTTCGGTGATCGTGATCTCGTCCAGCGTCTTGACCGGGCTTTGCGCCTGACAAAAGGCCGACCGGAAAGTGGTGAAATCATGCTTGCCGATCAGATGCGCCGCCCCCGCCTGCATGGCGGCAAGGTCCAGCCCATGCCCCACCTGCCAGACGCGCCCGCGGTCATGCGTTGCGGGCGCGCGGCGGCCCTGCAGGCGGAACAGATAGCGCCGCTCGCGCGCTGAAAACCGCGCGTGGAAATCATCCGCCACCTGTGCCACCTGCAGCACGGCCACGGGCTGTGGGCGCAGATGCGCGTTGATCGCCCCCATCAGGCGCACTGTGTCCCAGTCACGCGGAATGTC